>CAZLMV010000072.1:0-10045 GCA_964560625.1 uncultured Bacteroides sp.
AGCAAATCGGGGCCGACGGCGATTTCGCCTATGCCTACGTGATTGCCCACGAGGTGGGCCACCACGTCCAGCAGCAACTCGGAATCCTGAGCGACGCCCACCAGAAAATGAGCCGCATGAGCGAAAAGGAGGCCAACAAAATCAGCGTGCGCCTGGAGCTGCAAGCCGACTTCTTGGCGGGCGTCTGGGCCAACCTCGACAATAAAATGTTTAACTCCCTGGAGCCGGGCGACGTGGAAAACGCCATCAATGCGGCCTCAAAAATCGGCGACGACTACCTCCAGAAAAAGGCCTACGGGCGCGAGATTCCCGACAGCTTCAACCACGGGCGCTCCGAGCAGCGCGTGCGTTGGCTCTCGAAGGGAATTCAGAGCGGCAACGTCGGCCTGATGGACACGTTCACCCCCGCTTACGAGGCTCTTTGATTGAAAAATCGGCGCAATTGCGCGGAAATTCAAAAAAATTGCGTATTTTTGCAGTATGATTTCGCGAATAATTGACGAAAAAGAGATTGCCAAGTTGCGCAAACTGCTTGACGGCAGCGACCGCATCATCATCACCTGCCACCTCACCCCCGACGGCGACGCCATCGGCTCGTCGCTTGGCTTAGCCCACGTGTTAACCGCTATCGGCAAGCGAGTTACGGTGTTGACCCCCGACGCCGTGCCGCGCCATCTGCGCTTCCTCCCCGGCGCGCGCGACGCCATGACCTTCTCGGCCTACGAGGAGTATGGCACCAAGCTCCTGCGCGAGGCCGACCTGATTTTCTGCCTCGACTTCAACGAGCCCCGCCGTGTGGACCGCATGGAGTCGGCCCTCACCGCCTCCAAAGCCCCCAAAGTGCTGATTGACCACCATTTAAACCCGGGAAAATTCACCGACGTAACCATCAGCCACCCCGAAGTGAGCTCCACGTCAATGCTCGTGTTTCGCACAATCTGCCGCCTCGAACTCTTCGACAAAATTGACCGCCACGCCGCCGAGTGCATCTTCTGCGGAATGATGACCGACACCGGCAACTTCTCCTATAATTCCAACGACCCGGACCTCTACACCGTCATTGCCGAACTCCTCCGCAAAGGAATAGACAAAGACGCCATCTATGCCCGCGCCATGAACACCAAAAGCCTCTCGGCCATGCGCCTAAACGGCTATGCCATAGGCGAAAAGATGGAGCTTTTCCCCGAACATAAATGCTCCGTCATCTCCCTGACGGCCGACGAGCTCAAACGTTTTGACTACGAGAAGGGCGACACCGAAGGCCTTGTCAATCAGCCGCTTGCACTCCCCTTGGTGCAATGGAGCGTCTATCTGCGCCAGGACCCCGAGCAAATCAAAGTGAGCATGCGCAGCAAGGGCTCCTTCCCCGTCAATCGCGTCTGCGCCGAGCTCTTTGGCGGCGGCGGACACCTCAACGCCGCCGGCGGCGAATTTAAAGGCTCCATGGACGAATGCATTGCCCGACTCAAAGAAGCCATGCCCGCCTATGACTCCTTCTTACCCTCTGAACCAGTGAAAAAATGAAGAATATCAAGTTTTTAGCCCTCATGGCCTTGGCCCTTTGCCTCCTGCCCGCATGTAAGGACAAGGAGAGCTATGCCGACCTGCTCAACGACGAAAATCAGGCCGTCAACGCCTACTTGGCCGGTTATCCGGTAATCCAGACCGTCCCCGCCGACGGCGAATTCATTAACACTCAGCAGATTATGGCCGAGCAAGGACTCTCCCGCGCCGAAGCCGAACTGCTCACCCCGTTCTATCGCATGGACGAGGATGGCTACGTCTACATGCAGGTCGTAAACCCCGGCCTCACAGACTCCAAAGCCGTTGAGGATCAGCTGATTTACTTCCGCTTTACCCGCTATAACCTCAAGGCCTGGTATGAGTATGACTCCTGGGTCCCCTCCGGCAACGCCACCGACCTCGGCACTAACACCACCTCCTTCCGTTACAAGAACACCACCCTGCAGTCCACAACCCAGTGGGGCGAAGGAATCCAAGTGCCCTTAGAGTATCTCAACCTCGGCTGCGAGGTCAACATTATCATCAAGTCCTACATGGGCCCCGAAGACGAAATCACTAACGTCTACCCCTATCTCTACCAAATCCGCTATTTCGAATCTAAAGTTTAATTCATCCATTCATATGTCACTCATTAAGTCAATTTCCGGCATCCGCGGAACCATTGGCGGACGTCCGGGCGAAGGCCTCAGCCCCCTCGACGTGGTGAAATTCACCGCCGCCTACGCCAAATTTATCGCTAAAACAACTCCCGTCAAGAGCCGCACAATCGTCGTGGGGCGCGACGCTCGTATCAGCGGCCAGATGGTTGATAAACTCGTCGTGGCCACCCTCATGGGCATGGGCTTTGACGTGATCAACATCGGCTTGGCTTCCACCCCCACCACCGAAATCGCCGTGACCGGCGAAGGCGCCTGCGGTGGCATCATCCTGACCGCCAGCCATAACCCCAAGCAATGGAACGCCCTCAAGCTCCTCAACCATAAGGGCGAATTCCTCAATGCCGCCGAAGGAGCCGAAGTGCTCGCCATCGCCGCTGCCGACGACTACACTTTCGCCGAAGTTGACGACCTCGGACATGAATATGTGAACAACACCTACAATCGCCGCCACATCGACTCCGTGCTCGCCCTCCCCCTGGTCGACGTCGAAGCCATCCGCAAGGCTAACTTCACCGTGGCCGTCGATGCCGTAAACTCCGTGGGCGGCGTGGTTATCCCTCAGCTGCTCAAAGCCTTAGGCGTGGAAAACGTCGTTGAACTCAACTGCGAGGCCACCGGTAAGTTTGCCCACACCCCCGAACCCATCCCCGAAAACCTCACCCAGATTGCCGACCTCATGAAGCAAGGCAAAGCCGACGTCGGCTTCGTCGTTGACCCCGACGTGGACCGCCTGGCCATCGTCATGGAAAATGGCGAAATGTTCGTCGAGGAATACACCCTCGTGGCCGTGGCTGACTATGTCCTGAGCCACACTCCCGGCGCCACCGTCAGCAACCTCAGCTCCAGCCGCGCCCTGCGCGACGTAACCCGCGCCCATGGCTGCAACTACACCGCTTCCGCCGTCGGCGAAGTCAACGTCGTCACCGAAATGAAGCGCACCGGCGCCGTCATCGGCGGCGAAGGCAATGGCGGAGTAATCTATCCCGAACTCCACTATGGCCGCGACGCCCTCGTCGGAGTGGCCCTCTTCCTGACCCTCATGGCCAAGAGCGGCAAGAAAGTAACCGAACTCAAAGCCGGTTATCCCCCCTATGCCATCGCCAAAAACAAAATCGAACTCACCCCGGAAATCAACGTCGACGCCATCCTCGAAGCCGTCAAGCAGAAGTTTGCCGCCGAGGAAATCACCGACATCGACGGCGTGAAAATCGACTTTGCCGACAAGTGGGTACACCTGCGCAAGAGCAACACCGAGCCGATCATCCGCATCTATTCCGAGGCCTCCACGATGGAACAAGCCGAAGAATTGGCTAACCAGATCAAGGACGTAATCAACTCACTGGTGTGAACTTACGAATGATTAACTTAGTGGCGGCGCTGCTGTGTGGCGCCGCCGCTTGCTTTTCTCAGGCGCCCGGAGCCCTGGCCCGACTGAGCGTGGTCAGCATGCGCGCCGAGCCGCGCCATAGCGCCGAGCAAGTCAGCCAGGCCCTCATGGGAACGCCCTGCGTCATCCTCGAAAAACGCCCCGAATGGACCCGCGTGCGCACCCCCGACGGCTATGAAGGATGGATCATTAACCATTCCCTCGCCTTCAAGACTCCCGCCCAAATGAAGCAGTGGCAAAACTCACGCCTGATGATGGTCACCGCCCCCTTTGAGCTCCATGACGTCGACCGCCGCACCGATCTGGTTCATGGCGACGTGCTCCAAGCCGTGGGCCCCGACTCCCTCCGCCTCCCCGATGGCCGCATGATTCTCGCCCCTAAGTGGGCCATTGAGCCCCTCGCTGACGTGCAAGCCCGCGAATTCGACCCCGCCGAACTCCCCCTCTGGGCCGAGCAATACCTCGGAGTGCCCTACGTCTGGGGCGGCCTCTCCAGCAAGGGTATGGACTGCTCCGGACTCGTCCGCATGGCCTATGCCGCCCAGGGGCGCACCCTGCCGCGCGACGCATGGCAGCAAGCTCTTGAAGGACGCGAAGTCCCCGCCGACTCCCTCCGCCCCGGCGACCTCATCTTCTTCGGCCGCAAAAAGATTACCCACGTAGCCATCTACGCCGGCAACGGCGAATACATCCACGCCTCCCAACTCGTGCGCCGCAACTCCCTCAACCCCGCCTCACCCCTCTACATCCCCATGCCCCCCATCCTCGCCCGCCGCCGCATCCTCCCCACCTAACCAATATAAATCTTATAAAACTTATAAGAAAAACCGCGACCCAATGTAGGGACATCGCTTTGCGATGTCTTAAGATGCTGGGCATCAAAAGGTTACACCCCACGCGCGACAAAGCAGACATCGCGAAGCGATGTCCCTACATTAATTCGAAGAATTTGACCATCCCTCCTACAATCAACTGGCAAACAGTCGCTTAACACCATAAGAAAGCAAAGATTATATGGAAAAATTTGCATTTCACGATTATTTGTTATAACTTTGCAAATAAAATGATATCACTATGGAAGCATCAATTCAGAAAAAAGCGACTTTGTTTCGCTTAGACATAGACTTGATTGAACGACTCAAGGAGCTCGCGCGGCGCGAACACCGAAGCCTTAACAACTTCGTTGAATGCGTGTTACTCGATGTGGCATATAACGAGCCGAACGCCGAAACTCGCGCTGCACTTGAAGAAGCTCGCAGCGGAAAACTCAAAGACGTTCCACCTATCGACACCAGCTCGGTCGAAGCCATGTATAAATCAATGGGATTATGAAGAAACTAAAACCCTCTTCACAGTTCAAGAAAGATCTGAAAAGAATACGCAATAATCCACGAAAATCCGCGGCACTATTAGAAGTCTTAAAGCTGCTGGAAATGGAAATTGAACTGCCCAAAGAATATAAGCCCCACATGCTCACCGGCGACTATGCCGGTTGCATGGAGTGTCATATTCAAGGAGACTTTTTGCTAATCTGGATAGACCGCAATACAGATGAAATTAACCTTATGCGTTTAGGTTCACATTCCGAACTATTTAACAATAGCCCTAAACGCTAACAAAAACGACAAGGTTTTGCATCGAACGCATTAATAAGCAGGCCCCAAACGACCATAGACCGACATCCGCAAATATTACTCTTATAAAACTTATAAGAATTATAAGAATTATAGCCCTCCTAACCGCAAAGGCGTTCACTCCGTTCACTTGGGGGGGGGGGATTTTGGGCATATCGTAAAATTTCGTTAACTTTGCAGTATGGATTTGGACATTTCTGACTTCGGCGAGGGACTTTCGGTCGACTTCGGTGACGCAAAGAAACTGGTGCGCTCTGGGTCGACCTGCGACGCATATGAATGTACCATTCAGCGGCGCCACTGTTTCGTCAAGCGCCTCAAAGTCGAATTTCGTGATAATCCGCTCTACTGCGCCGCCTTCGACAAAGAATATGAACTCGGCGTGAGCCTCAACCACATCTCCCTGCCCCATTACTATTCGCGCGGCAAAGACTACATTGTGATGGACTATGTGGAGGGCGAAACCCTCGGCGACCTCATGCGCAAAGGCGACGAGCGGCTCCGTGACAAACGATTTGTCAGCAAAATCCTCTGCGAGCTAATCGACGCGGTGGAGTATCTTCATCGCCGCCAAGTGATCCACTGCGACATCAAGCCTGACAATCTGATCGTGTCGCCCTACGATGACCGGCCCATCACGCTGATCGACCTCGAGAAATCTTACACCGCATGGCTCAGCGACACCGCCTCAAATCCGGCAAAATATGATTGCACCACTTGCTCCGACGGCCTCGTGGACCTCAATGCCATCTGCATTATCGGCGAGCGCCTCGGCAACAAGCGCATTGCCGCCCTCAAGGGCAATAAATCCCTGTCGATAAAAAAGCTGCGAAGAGCGGCCACCAAGCGCCCCACAAATCGCGCCCTGATCGCCGCTCCCATAGCTATCCTCCTGATTCTCGGAGCCTTAGTCGCTTATACATTAACCCTCCCCTCGGCGGACTCAATAATCCCACCCGAGCCCGAAACGCCGACGCTGACCAACCCCGCGCCAAAAGATTCCGACATCATTGCGCCGCCCCCGGTCAGAGAAAAAACAATCACCGAGGCTCGCCCCCTTGTGCCGGACACTGCTAACATGGCCCTGATCAACCAACTGGCCCAAACCGAAATGCCGGCGGTCAACGAAATCATTGCCCGCCATTGGCAGCCCGTGGCACGCATGGAATCAGACCTGTTAGAAATGATGAGAAACGACTCAACTAAAACGCCCGAAGAATTCGAGGCCCTATTCAATGAGACCATTAACCCGCGCCGGCTCGTCACTCACAAAATATCCGTCGAGATTCAGCAAAAATACAATCTCAACTACGAAATGGAGGGCCTGCTTTTAGCCCAAAAGAGCAACATTTGGCAGGAGCGGTTCGCCAAAGACTCCGAATTCTCCTCGGACTTCACCTCCCTCCTGAGCCAAATCAAAGCCAAACAAGGCGCTAAATAATCACGACCTCCGTCAGCCCGCCCCGCTTGGCCGCCCGATAAGGGCCTAAGTGCGTCCCCTGGCGCTCCACGTTGCTAATCAGCAATTCAAAGCCGACATAAAAACCGGCAATCAGCAGCCGGTCGCCAGCCTGCAGCTTGCTCCCCTCCGCAGTAACCACATTATATAGATTATCGCCGAGATACTCCAAGGTCAAACATCGCGACGGCTCATAAGATATCCTGACGCGCTCGCCCGGCTCAAGATCATCCGACGTCAGGCTGTCAAAATCGTCAAAGTCGCTGATGTCAATGTCATATCCAATTTCATTCCTCAACTGCTTGAAATCCTCATAGCCCAAATAGACGGCCACAATGTCAAGCGACGCCCGTCGAGGCGACGCCGCGCCCTTGACGAACCCAAACATACGCTTCAGCGTAGTCACTCCGAGCGACTGACCCGTCGCGCTGAGAATATCCGCCGCAAGCGCCTCACACTGTTGCGGATAAATCAGCGGACTTCCAAACCGCTCTACAACCATTTTCTGTATAGTAGCATCAATCATACGGGTGCAAAATTAACAAAATCCCCCGACCTACGCAACCCCCTGAAGTGAACGGAGTGAACGCCTTTTCCCTTGGCAATACGCTCAATTTCGCCTAACTTTGCACCGTCGATAATCCCGACAATTCAGCAAAGCGTTATCCTTACCTGAAGGGTAGACACCACGCTTTCATCCATTATTAATCCCGTCATGAGTCGGTGTCGCTCTGACAACTTTAAATCAATCAACAAAATGATCAACTTCATCAAAAATTTCTTCGGCGTAGAAGCTACCGCCAAGAACATCCGTGGCAAAAAGTCAAGCGGTTGTGAAGACGGCGCCTGCTACAAGCACTGGCGTAAGGAAAACAAGGCCACCGACGACTCCATCAACTAATCAAAGGCCAAAGGACGAGAAAGGTGACGAACCAAACATTCGTCACCTTTCAATTTCCCCTTTCGAAAGATGTATCATTCCCTGCGTCCTCACTTTAAAGGCGTCTCCTACAGGTTTGCCAGTCCCCTCGGATGGCTTCTGTCGCGAAAAGAACCGACCGCCTCAGCCCGCCCCGAATTGACCGAAAAGGGCGCCGCGGCTCTGCGCTTGGTTGACTCTCCGTTCGCAATCACTCCGGGGACTCTCGGCCCGAAACGCGACGTTGACTTCGGGCGCACAGTGCGCGCCTACGGTCGGACACTAATCTGGCTCTACCGCCATTTCTACCCGGGGCTTTGGCTCCTGAGCCATTTGCGCTTAGGGGTGTTTGACAACGCAACCGACGCCATCGACGCATTCGTCAAGATTCATCCCAAAGACCAGAAAGTCCTGTGTCTGCCCCGCTCCATTTTTGCGGCAACCCTTTCCCGCCGCTTCCGCAAAGAGGGAACGATGTTTATCGGCGCATTTTTGCCCTCCCGCCATCTTCACGCCTTCATAATCGAGGGCGGCAAGAACCCCTGTAGATTCGACGCCGGCTGGACTAATTACACCCCCGTAGCCATAATGACCTGACAAGCTTATGAACTCATTGACCAACAAGCTCTTACCGCAGCCAACACTATCGTTCGTCAACTTGAAGTCCGGAGAGATCATGCCCGATATCCGCCGCCAACTATCCGACGGCTTATGGCGCTCATTCTCGGTTGAAAACTGGTTAGCAAACGAACTGCTGACGCCCGAAATGATTCATAAGCAAAAAAATCTATTCCGCGGGGTCATGCAGATACCTCCGGGAACCTTCTGGGACCCCGAATCGCGCCAACTCCGAGCCGACCTTTACAAGCCCTCGCCGGATGCCGCCAGCGGTTTAGACCGCTATCTCGAGATCGCGGCCAACTATTTCCGGGGACTAAACGCCCGGCTTATCGGTGTGCACCTCAGCGGCGGCCTGGACTCAAGCCTGATTATCGCCACGCTCCATCACCTCGGGATCCCCTGCGTTGCCATCGGCGGTTCGGCCGCCACCTATGAGTTTCGCACGGAACGCGCCGTCCAGCACCGAATGTTTGACTATGCCACCCGCGGAAAACTTATCGACTTCGACGAAGCCCCCTATTACTCGGATCTCAGCGCGTTTCCGCCCACTCAGATTCCCGACGGGTTCTTCAAAAGTTATGCCTTCTCATGCCGTCTGGCCGACGAATTTAAGGCCGCCGGATGTGACGTAATTATCGGAGGCCAGGGGGGCGACTCGCTCTTTGTCGACGGAATTTCGGACTTCAACAGCCTTGCGTTCAACATTGGCGACGAATTCCGCGTCGACTCTGACCGCGACTTGGTCTACTCCCCGCGAGGCCTCAGGCTCGAATCCTTCTTCGCCCATAAGCCGCTGATTGACTTTATCTGCACCGAGCGTATCGGCCAAAAGGATGACCCGCTGAAATGGTGGGCACGCCACTATTTCAAAGATATCTTGCCGCGAGAACTCAGCGAGTATGCCTACTTTGGCGACTTCTTCGCGCTAACCATGGCCGGCCTCGAAAATTCCCGCCCCGAGATTAGCCGAATGCTCGCCACGGCCTACGAACTGTCGGCCAACGACGTCTACTCCCCCCGAAATGTCGAAAAATTCTTGAGCCAAGACATCTTTTCCTTCGAGCATAAAGATTACATCAAATTTTGCAGCCTGATTGCCACGGCGATATGGTATAACTCCCTCCTCAGCGCTAAAATCATCCAATGAAAAAGGTTCAGATTCTCTACCCCGCCGACCGCGAAACCGGGCAAATACACCATTTGTTTCGCGAGGAAGCCGAGGCTATGCACCGCATAGGCTTTATCATCGGGACCGACCCGGCCGACGAAGCCGAGCAGATAATCAAGCGCGGATTCACAATTAAAAACCCTGACCAATACCCGGCCGACCGGCGCATGATTCAAGGCTGGGAAGAAAACATCCGCACACTCGACTTCTCGCTCTCCGCTGAATTAATCCGCCCCCTGACAATTCCCTTTGAGATTACTGACTCATTAACCGAAAATCAAACTCGCGAAATAATGACTCGCCTCAACTGGGACTCCGCATTCATCAAATCAAAAAACAGTTCGCTCTTCGCCTTTGGAGACTTGGCTTCGGTCTTCCCCGCAACCCCAATTGACCGGATGCTCCGGATGTTTGAGCAAATCGGCGAATCCGGACCATACATTATCCGCGAATACATTGCCGACCAATCCATTTTCTTCGACGAAGAAAGATTCTGGGTCCTCAACGGCACGGTCTATCATCCCTCGGGCAAAGTTCCCGACCATGTCTCGAAAGCCGCGAAATCCCTGTGGGAATTCTCCGGCAGCCGATACTTTGTAATCGACGCCGCCGGCGAATTCATCGTCGAAGTAAACCCCGGCGAAAGCTCCGACCGCGGCGGCGACACCCCCCTC
>CAZLMV010000073.1:0-9991 GCA_964560625.1 uncultured Bacteroides sp.
TGATTGCCAAGGCCAACGCCTCAATGGCCGTGTTCTCAGCCGGTATCACCCTCTCAGCCATCAAGTTTACCGTCAACTGGCAGGCCGTGCTCGGCTCCATCATGAAGATGATCGTCATGCCTGCTGCACTCCTCGGCTTGGGTCTGCTCTTCCACATGGACCCCGAAAACCTCAGGATGCTCGTCGTGGCCGGCGCTCTGCCCCCTGCCTTCTCCGGCATCATCATTGCCGACGAGTATAACACCTACGTCGCCACGGGTACCTCCTCGCTGACCCTCTCGGTAATCCTCTTCATCGGCTTCTGCCCGCTCTGGATCTGGCTCACCAACTTAGCCATTGCGGCCTGCTAACCGACCCTCCCCCTAAAAAAACAGGCGGCGCGCTCATCCCGAGCGCGCCGCCTTCGAGTGTATTGTGTGTGCGGGGATGTCAATTTGCCTTCATGATGCCTCTGACGGATAAGGCGAAGAGGCAGAGGAGGATCACGGAGCTGATGATGTAGGCGCGGATGCTGAAGCCGGGGGTCAGGATGAAGATGATGTTGCTGATGAGGAAGGCGACGGTGAAAATCGTCCCTATCAGCTTGATATTCACCCCGCTGCGGCCGTCGGCATAGGTCAGGCCGAGGTTGGCGCTCAGCGTCGAACCCAAGCAGATGAAGCCGCCGATGCTCAGGGCTAAGGTTTCGTCGCCCGGGGCAGTGAAGAGCGTGAAGAGCCACGCTATCATTGCGGCGATGACTAAGGCCATGATGAGGCCAAACGTGTTGACTTTCATCGGCTTAGGCGTTTAAGAGGATTAGTTTATACACTTCGGGGATATCCTCGGCGCGCTTCCATTCGTCCAAGCCCGGGCGCCACACCATGGTCTCCTTGCCGAGCTTGCCGCCGGCGGCGAGTGCCGTCAGGTTGGCTTCCGAGAGCGGTCCGGCCACTTTTTCGCCTATCAGGGCGTAAAATTCGGCCTTTTGCGCCGGCGCGGCGGGGGGATTTTGGAGCGTCGGCCCGACGTAGGTCTGACCGGGAGTGTGCATGCTGTTGATGGCGTTGTTCATCGTCGCCACCATCTGGTTAGCCACGGCCATGGACATCCCTAAGTCCATCAGGCGGTCAATTGAGCTGAAATCTGTCGGCATGGCTTCTTAGGGCATGGGCGGGGGCGGCGGCATGGAGCCGGGCGCCGGCGCAAAGAGTTGAGCAAGTTCGGGAACATTTTCGGCCGCAGCCCAGTTGGGCATGCCTTGACACCACACGAAGGTTTGGCGCGTCAACTGGCCCTGTTGCACCATCTGGCGCAGCTGGTCGACGGGGTAGGGGCCGAATTGCTGGCCATTGATGGCGAGCATGTAAGAGTTGGCCGCGGGCGCCGGCGGCGGGGGTGTGGCCTGATTCATGGCCGCCTGATTGTTGGCGCCCATTTGGTTCATCATCCTGGCCATCTGCTGGCCCATAGCGCCGCCCATGGCCATGCCGGTCATCATGCCGGCCACGTTCATGCCGCCGCCTCCGCCGCCCATCTGAGCGGCCTGACCGAGGTTTTGAGCGCCGGTTTTCAGCACGTCGCCCTGCACGTCTAAGGCATGGGCGCCCATGAAGTTGGTCTCCGTCTGCAGGCGCTGGGCGCGCTGGGCCTCTTCGCGCTGAATGCGAAGGGTGTCGGCCATGTTATCGGCGTTGATGGCCTGCATGTCGTGCAGGTTTTTGATGTTGACGTCGGTCTGCGCCTCGATGGTGCGCGTCTGCTGGCCGGCCGTGACGTTGCGGAGCTCTTTCCAGCCCTCGCTTTCCTTGTCGGGCTCGATGCGCGAAAGGTCAAAACGCTTCAGGTTCACTCCGAAGTCGGCCAAGTCGGCGGCGAGCTTTTCCTTGAGTATGTCGTTGATTTCGTCTAACTTACGCTCGATTTGCACCACCGGATAGCCATAGTCGGCCGGCGCATTGGCAATCACGCCCTTGACGCGGCGCTTCACGGCGTCGGCAATCTGACGCTTGAAGTCGTCGAGGGTGAAATTCACCAAGCGGTTGAGCTTGATAAACGCCTTATAGTCAGTGATGTTAAACGTCAGCGTGCCGCCCGCGCTGAAGGGCACCACATAGTCCATAAATCGCGGGTCGGCCACGTCGAAATACGGTATGCCGAACTTCACCTGCACGTTGCCCGCCAAGTTGATATAGTAAATCTCGGCCTGGAAAGGCGACGCGCCGCCAAAAGCCAAGCCCACTATGGAGCTGAGCACCGGGAAGTTAGCCGTCTTGATCGTGTCGTCAAACGGGCCCATGATGAAGTCCTGCATCGTGCCGTCCTTCTGCTTGTAGACAAACACGGCCACTTCGCCATCCTTCACCCTCAGCGATGACCCGTAGCGAATCGAGTTTTCGCGGTTAGTGCTGTTAGCCTCATTGCCCGCCGGACGCCATTTCCAAACCAAATATTCCGGTTCGTCACAGCGGATCACGTTTAAAATGCCGCCGCTCTTCTTACTTGAAAACAGTCCCATGGCTTATTGATTGAGTGCTAAAACAACAATGAGTCCGATGAACACCACGGCAGCCACGCCAAGCATGATGAACTGGTTCGTCTGATTCGCCTTCACCTTAGCCGCAGCAGCGCTCTGAAGGCTCTTGATTTCATCCAGCGAGCGAGTGTCATCCTTCATCGACATCGACGCCTTCTTGACGATTTGCTCCATCTTCTTCATCCAAACCTTGTTCCACATCTGAACCTGGCCCGCATGCTTGCTCAGCGCGTTCATCAAGCTGAAGCTCTCAACCTGCGATTCCACCAAGATGGCGAATTCCAACAGGTCATTGCGGCTATTCGGAATCGGGAACGTGTTGATGAGGTTCGACTTCTGCTTCTCGTAACCCGTCAGGTTCTGATTCGTGTTGCCATACAGCTTGATCAGATAAATAATCATCATGATCGGGAAGAAGAACAGCCATAACACGACCGTCAGACACCCGATGCCCTCCTCACTGCCGGACTTATCATTATCGGCAATCTTCGTGTCGATCTTCTCCAGCTTCTCTGAGAAAGACTGAGCCGTCTCATTAGCGCCGACACTCAACTCCGTGCCACACTCCGGGCATACCGTAGCAAACGAAGTCACGATGGCCCCACACGCGGGACACTTTTTCAATTCATTATCTGCCATTTTGCAAAAGAAATTAATTGGTTAAAAAATTTTCTGCTGCAAAATTCGCAAAAAAAATCCAAACAAATCATTTCATTCAATTTCATTTACTCCCCCACCAAAAAAAAGCGCCCCCGGCCCAAGCCGAAGGCACCCGAAAAGACCTATGGTGATTCCGTTGGGATTCGAACCCAAGACCCACAGCTTAGAAGGCTGTTGCTCTATCCAGCTGAGCTACGGAACCGCGACTGCAAAGTTACAAAAAATTCTCCACATAACAAAATCGGCAGTCATTAACTGCCGATTTTGTTTAAAGATTATGTCCCGGGGGAGTGCCCCACCAGTGGTTAATCACGCGGGCTGCATCCGCGTGGCCCACCTTGCGAGCCCTGCAGAAGTAGTCGTAAGCCAAGTCTTGCGCCTCATTTTTTTTCAGGTCCGTGCATTCTTTGCGGTGATTAATCAGCAGCAAACCAATGCGGAAGAGCGTTTCAGGGTCTTCAACGTTTCTTACGGATTCCACATAGGCTTGATAGGCCTCACGCTTGCGTCCCTGCGACCAGAGGCGAGCAGCGCGAATGGCCAGTTCGCGATGATTGCCGGCGAAGGCTTCCTCCTTTTCGGAGTCTTTGCCGGGAGTTTTTTTGCCGTCGTTATAGCGGAATTCGCTGTTGACGCGACAAATTCGATTACTTATGTAGGCGATTTTGCCATTACTGATTTTTACGTCAACCGTGTCCGTAAGGTGCTGAGGGACACCATCAATGGTGATGGTTTTGTCTACACTGACGGACCAATATGTCGGTTCGAGGCGTTCGCGATCGTTGCGGTACACAACCTCCCGGAGGTCTTTAATGTCACAAATTTTATAGTCTATCTTGATGTTATGTTCCTGATTTAACTTATTGATATCGCTGATATATGAAAATATAAGTTTGTCTTGAATGCCGGGAGCCTGAGATATAAAGAATTGAACGTCAGAAGGGTGGCGGAGCATTTCAGCGGGAATAGTCAGGCTGGAAATTTCGCTTTTGAGGTTGTAAATATCATTGACGTTGGTGGTTGGGGCTTGTTGGACCGCCTTGTAGAAGTTTTCTACGCGTTGCTTGGCGAAGTTGCGCGTGATGGCTTCTTCGCCGTGGGCGAATATAGTTGATAGACAAATGGTTAGGATGAATATTAGGCGTTTCATGGGGAGGTGGATTAGTATCTATGGCGTTTATCGGCTTGCGTTGGGGTCACAACTAAGGAGATGCCGAAAGTCATGTCCTTGAGCGAGGAGTTGCGGAACGGCGCTTGACCGGCATGGTCGAATTTTTGGTTGAAGAGATTGTAGTGGTCCACGTCGACAAAAACGCCAACATTTTGCAGCCATCCTTCTCCGCCGAATTTTAGGGCATAATGGCTTGAAATGCCATTGTTTAGGGCCTTGGTGGAGGTGATTCCAAATCCTTTATAGGTGGTTGCGATGTTATACTTGGCGCCTAATTCGAGCATCACCTGCGTCCACCCGCCATTTTTGCCAAATGCCAACAGCAAGGAGGCTCCGAGCTGAGCGCGGCCAATGCGTTGGCGGTCAATGGTTTCGCCCTCGGCGATGCGAAATTGGTTCATCTTGTAGCCGGCCGTGGCGACCAGACCCCAGTTGAACGACGAGTTGAAATAGTCGCTGTAGTAGCCCAACTTCACTCCCGGTTGCACATGATTGAAGAGTTCGCGGGCCGTGAATCCTACCGGGGAGTTATACTTTGTGGAGGGATCGCCGGCATAGTAATCGTAAGCAAATCCGCCCTCAAAGAGGTTATAATTAAACGAGCTGTTGAGCACACCCGAAAGGATACTCCACACGGCAAAGGGGTAGACATTGCCGCTGTTGAATTCAACCTTGGCGTAGAAGTGATTGCGATGAAATTTCGGGGCCGAGGATTGAGCAAAGGCGTTTCCGGCCGTGATTACCATCAGAAGGAGCAAAAGGATTCTAACGCGTTTCATTTGTCAGATAAATTAAACAGTTGTTTCAGATAAACGGGCTTTTTGGCTTCGTCGTCGATGGGGATGATTTGAGAAATCAGCCATCCGGAATTGACGCTGTCGCGGTTGAAGAAATCCACGGTGAAGATATATCCCGGCACACTGAGGAAATAGTAAGTGATTTTGTCGCAATGGTTTATGGTCATCACTCCGGCTTGCACCAAGGCCACGAAGGCCGAGAGATAATCAATGTCGTGTCCGGGCTTACGGATTCCGGCAAAATGAGGCCGCATAGTTTCGGAAAATTCAGCTAACTCCATGAAATCCAACTCATTATCCGTAGGACTGATGCCGACCCATTTAGTTGTGTCGGCCATGGCGATAGCGTCGCTACCGCCCACGTCGACCAGGGTCCAGCAGTATCTTCCGGGGCGTGCCTGATGAGGTGCCATCAGCAGGTTCAGCTTCAACTCCGAGGCTTGATAAGGAGTCTTGCAGCGCGCGTTGGCAAACCATGTCGGGTCGATGAAATCTAATTTGACATCGTTGGCGGCAACGGAGTCGGCAAATCCGCGGAAAATATCCTTGAATCCGGGCTGTGAATTAGCCATTTCAAGGTTGCAGAGCGTAATGAGGTCGCGCTCGCGCTCGGGGATGCTATCGGGGAAATTCATGTCGAATTTCAGGTGTTCATTACCATTAAAACGCGCCATGAATTCCCCGATACCCTTCACTTGATAGTCAAACATCTGCTCGTCAATCGCATAATTGCGAACCTGAGCAAAAGTTGACACCGACCATAGGCTCAATAACAATAACAGCTTGATTTTCATGATTATTTAGTTTCTACGGCACTGATATTGCCCAGTTTGATGGCCCACGTCATTCCGACGGGTCCCTCGATTTGGTCAAGATATACGCGCACTTTTTTCGTGGTTATGTCGGTGTAGATCAACTTGTTGTCGCGATAGCCTTCAAAGCGCTGGAAGAAGTAGGCCACACATTCATATTTGCCATCGGCGGTTTGATGCAGATTGTCCACGCGGACGGCCTGCGACTGAGTGATTTTCACCTCGGTGTATTTCTTGTTGAGGTTGTTGGCCAGCGTGGTCAGATACACTTTGACTGCCTGAGTTCGCGGGGGGCGATACTTTGAGGTAATCTGGATGGTTACTGCTTTGTGTTTCACCAAGTTACCATAGGCGTCAATCGTGTCGTAAGGTTCGCCGTTGCCAATGAAGAGGTTGAGACATTCGCGCAGAGCAATCCGTTCGGTTTCCTTATTGCTGTCTTTAGAGCTGAGAATCCCTAAGTGGCTTTGGAAATCTTCAATTTTTTGCTGAATGCGCAGGGCAAATTCCTTCTGCTCGGCCTCGGTGAGTTTTGGTGCGGTGGAATATTGGGCGCTGATGGAGAAGATGTTGAGCAGGAGGAGCGTAAGAATTAGAGTAGCTTTTTTCATTGATGAAAGGGTTTATTTGCGGGTTTCATGGAATTTCACCACGTTATGGTTATTGATTTGAGTCGTTCCGAGGTTTGTTACCCGGAGAATCTTGTCAGAGAGAGCCACCGAGCGGAGATAGCTCTGAATGTCGGTCGTTTCAATCACGGTTTCCATGTTTCGGCCTAAGAGCTGCACAATTACGTTGCCATTTCCGCCGAAGAAGCGGTTGACAATGTCGTTAACCTGCTGGAGGCGCTGATTGCGGTCAGGAATGGAAATCATTCGCGAGATGGCGTTTTGGAGTTCGTCGTTTGACTCGGGGGTGCGTCGGCGGGAGTCGTCGCCGCGGTAGGAGTCATTGTCAGGGACGTGAACTTTTGCGTTTGCTTTGATCTGATAATAAGGCTTTTGGTGAGTTGCCGGATCGGTTGATGCATATGCAATCTCGTCGGTTGCCTGCTGCACTGAGGCTAACACCGTCTCCCAATTGGGGGCAAGCTCGTTATTTCCCACGGCATCCATTGCGCCCCAAAAGCATTGATCGCAGATGCCTCCATGGATGGAGTTGCACCAGGAATATTGGCCGGCTTCGCTGCCGGTCAGGGCAATCAGACCGGAGAAATCATTGAAAAGCTTCTTGTAATTCTCCACGTTTACCTCGCCCAGCGTAGTCGGCCCCATGGCCTGACAGATGCCGTTTTTGGGAGTAATGCCGCCAACCTCGTTGTTGCAACACATGCTCATAATCAGCTTTAAGTGAGCAGGTTGCTTCTCCAAGCGGTTGATAACGTATTGCACCGGCATGAACTTGTCTTGGTCATAGATTTCATATTTCAGACACATTTGCGGGAAGGGACTGTCCTGGCCCTTGGCGCGGGTACCGTGGCCGAAATAGTAGAACACGACGATGTCTTCCGGAGTGGAAGATACCTGGGAAATAGCCTTTTCGAGGTTTTCCTTTGAGCAGTCGGCGCCTACGTAGTGGTGAAACTCAAATTCATAGCCTAACAGGTAGGCAATGTTACTCATCTCGGAGTTAAACATGTCGTGAGACACGACGGCTGCCGCTCCGATTTTGCGGTCCAGGGTGTTGCAGAAGGCTATGGCGTGCATGGTTTTGGCCTGCGCAGTCACGGCGGTGAAGGTCAGCAGTAGTGCTGCAAGTAATTTCGTAACCTTTTTCATTTTTTCTTGGTGTTCTTGGTCTCTTCGGCAAGGGCCTGAATGTCAGTCACCATGCGGTTTACGAGAGTGGAGTTCTTAAAATTATGATTGAAGATGCATTTTTTGTGACTAACCACGCTCCACGTGCCATCGTTAGGCGAGATGACCACGCTGACAGACTGTTTCTTTTTGACGTATTCCAGTTCGACGACGGGCATGTAGAACGTCTGCACGGCAGTGGAGTCGTTGGAGTAGTTTTGCGGGTCGGTCACTAAGACATAGTTGACCACGTCGATGAATTTTTTGTCGAGGGTGCCTATGTATTGGCCGCGGATGAAGTGGGGTTCCACTTCATGGTCGGTCGCGGCCGGTTCGCTTTTAGGCTCAATGAGATAGACATTGACCTTCGAAGGGGCGGTAAGTACGTCAATGATAGTGTCGCCAATGGCTTCGACAATGGTTGAATCGGGGGTGGTGAACGTTGCGCCGATGTTTTTGATCGGCAGTTTCTTCGGGGCGGATTGGGCACAGGCCATCAGTCCGACCCCGGCAAGGAGAACGCAGAGCGTTCCGATTAAAGTGCGTCCCATGGCTTTTGGTTTAATTATTAGGTGCGTTTACGATTTCAATTGCTTGGGTGACAGTGATTCGCGTGTCGAGATATTTGTCGGACGAGGCGGTGAGGTAGAAATCCATGTGCATCACGTAATTTCCGGGGGCCATGTCTTTGGGAATAGTGTAGAAGAGACTGGGGTTATCGCCCTGGCTTGCACCAATGAGTTTGTTGCCTAAGAAGAAGTCGACGTGTTTGATTTTTACGCCGCTTTTGGGCTCGGTGGGGGTGATAACAACGTTTTCAATTGCGAGGATATCGCCCGGGGCAAGATCGCCGTCAGGGAGGTCGGCGTGAAGAATGTAGTGAATTTTGTAAGAAATCTTACAGCCAATTGATGACTTAACGCGCTCGCAGGAACAGAAGGCGAACGAAAGGGCGGTCAAAATGACCAGCAAAAGGGATCTGAATTTTACCATGCTGTGAAATATGAAGCAAATCTAACATAAATAGTGAATGAAGTCGACTTAGTGTTGGCAAACGGGTAGTAGAGGCCGTTGTCGGGGGTGTACTTCTTGTTGAAGTAGTTGTAGCAGTTGATGTTCGTGCCGGCAGTCAGGGTCATGGACACGTCTCCGAGCCAGGTGTAACCGATGGCGAAATCCGTGCTTGCGCCGTTGTTGAATTGGTTTTTGGCTTTGCCATAGGGCGTTTTGCAGGAAGTGACCATATTGTATGTGGAGCCGGCCTCAACGAAGAGTGAACCTTCCTCTTGAATCCAGGGGATTACGCGGATTCCGGCGCCGATTTTGAGCATGTCGGTCTTGTATCGGCCATAGTCTTCGTCGTGGAGGAAGCGCATTTTTTGATTGCGCATGTTGTAGTAACACTGACCGTAGACTCCGATGGGAGAGTAGGGCCCGTGCCAACCGATTTTGGTGCCGAACTCCATGTAGCCAAACATGTCGCGGGCCTTGAAGCTCCAATACTTTGGGCCGACCACGTCGATTTTCTGGCCATTGTCTTTGAGGTTGAAGATGTCGACCGTGTAGCCGCCTTCCACACCGACGCGCCCGCCTGAGAGGACGGAAATGAGCGCCTCGCCGGCGTCAATGAAGGTGCTGGACCATAGATTGTCGGAAGCGCCTCTTACCGTGAAAAAGAAGCCTTCGGCGTTGGCCGCTCCGGCGGAGCATAATGTGAGAATCACTGCCGCCGCTCTGCATTTAAACTTATTCATTGGCTTATTATCTGCCTGATGGACACCCTGCATCAGTAATGATACAAAAAAGCGCGAGTGCCTTACTGTTGCTCGTTCATCAGGCGGAGGCTCTGGTAAACCCTTCACAGTTGAACGAGCAAACATGCAGAAGCCTCACGCTGGAATGTTTATATAACACACCGCCTAATGCTCACGCATTAAGGGGGTGTGGAGATTAAACATATCCACCATAGGCATCTACTGCTGCTTCAGTTCTGACTGTGAATGAAAATGTACCAGATTTCCGCCGGTCAGAAAAGAGCGCGGTAAACGCTTTCTATTAAGTATGTTATACCCACCCTCAGATCCCTAAAGAGAGCTTCTGCGGGCGATATTTGCGGCAAAATTAGTGAAAAAATTTATTACACACAAATTTTGCCAAAAAAATTTTTTAGAGTTTGTCGGGCAAAGGGTTAGAGGGAGAGGAGGTCGCGGTAGAGGTCGAGGGCGGCGGTGATTTGGGGG
>CAZLMV010000074.1:0-9907 GCA_964560625.1 uncultured Bacteroides sp.
CCATTTGTTTTCAATGAAGTGGGCGGTAAATTCGGCGGGCTCCTTGCTGTAATATCTCATCGGGTTGTCGTTACCGATGTTGTTGCCTTCGGCGTCGGTCCAGTGGTCGAAGTCATACTTGACCGTGGAGTTGGCGCGGATAACTACCACTTCGGTGTTGGTCACGCTCAGCTCGTCGGTGCCGTCGATGCTCACGGAGCCCTTGGCGGGGTCGGAGGTCTTGACGGTCACGGTGCGGGGCTCGGTGATTTCCTCGACGATGGAAACGGTGTAGGTAAACACGGTGCCGTCTTCAAGGGTGATGCGGCAGCGACGTTCACCAATGGGGGCGTCGGCCGGGATGGCGAAGATGCCAAAACTGCCGGTAGCGGAGATTTCGCTTTCTTCGAAGATGTTGTTCTTGTTGAAGTCGATGGCAAATTCAGCAATTTCCGTGCCGCCTTCTTTGTATTTGAACAGGGGCTCGTAATCCATGCCGCGCGACACTTGGTCATAGAACTTACCGGTCATGTCGGTGGTCAGCATGCGCGGAACGTAGTAAGTCGCTGAAATATTTGACTCAAACGGGGTGAGGTATTTGGGGAGGATGCGGGCGGCCACTTCGTGGCTGTCGCCGATGGGTTCGGTCGGGTAGATGCCCGGGTTGGTGTGGGCCCAGTTCCATTCCCAGTTGAACCAGTCGGGAGCCTTCATGCCGGCGTCAAACCATACTTTCCAGCGTTCGTAGTAGTAATCCTTCATCAGGCCGCCCCACTGGCGATAAGAATAGTCGCGGAGGCCGCCGCCTTCAGATTGGTTGCGGGCGCCCCAGGTGGTGATGATCTGGCGGGCGTTGTTCATTTCCAGCCAGTCGCGGTCGTCAAGGGTGGTGCCGGCCACTTCGTCGGCCATCTTGCGGGCGCGCTCGGTCCAGTGGCCCAGCATGAACTCGGAGTTGGTGTTGAGCAGCTCGTCGATGTCGAGAATCAGCTGCAGGAAGGCGTCGCGGCGGGTGTTGAATGCCTCGGTGTCGCCGGTTTCGTGGGCCGTCTTGATGGCGGGGATGAGTTTGCGTACATAGTCCGTCAGGGCCTGGCGGGAGATGTCGGTGAGGTCAAACGAGTAGTTCTCGCCCTGCATCTCGGCGTTGAGCAGCTTGTAAGCCGCCGTGGCAATGTCGTTTACGTCATAGTAGAGTTCATTGAAACCCCAGCTTGACACTTTATTACTATTAAGGTTCGGGCGCGCGCACATGAGGGCTTCGTGGGGGCCTTGGCCGGAACCTTGGCGGTTCAGGGCCGTGGTGCGAAGGATTTCCCAGGCCTCACCGGCGCTTTCGTTGGCCTCGCCATAGCGGCGCGTTGCATAGTCTTGGAACCACTGCTTGGCGTCAGGTTTGGAGGCATACCAGGGGAGTTCAAACAGCAGGTCGTAGGTCACAGGGGTCTGCTCAATGGCTTCCGGAGCGGCGCCGATACCCTTGACGGTGGCTTTGCCATCTTTTGCCTTCCAGTAACCGTCAATGACGGCTTGCGCACGACCAAAATAACCCGTGCGGCCGCCGAAGTTGAAGATCGTGGAGTAGACAACGTCTTGCTGGCCATAAGAGCCCCAGTTCGGGTTGCCGTCAGCGAAAAGGTCCAGAACAATAAGCTTGCCCACGGGGACGTTGTTGACCGAAGTCTTCTGCTTGCCGTTCCACTGCCAGGACTGAATCACCCATTTGGAGCCGGGGATGTTGCGATCCATGGCGGTGTAGAGGCGCTGATAGAGCGTCGGAGCGTCGAGGGCCACTGAGCCGCCTTCGTGGAAGGGGTCCATGGAGTAATATTTCGATTCGCCGAGCACTTCCTTGACGCGAGCGTAGAACTTGTCGGCACATTCGTCAAATTTCGGGTCGGCGGGGTTGGCCAAGAACGGGCGCTGGAATCCGCACCAGTTGCCTTGACCCACGGCTAAGATGCCCGTCTTGTTGGTGAAAGTGGAGGGCACCTGGCAGAAGCCGGGAAGCACAGGCTCGATGCCGAGGGAGCGCATGCGCTCGTTGATTTGCTTGCCTAACTGGGCTTGGCGTTCGTACCACCAATCGGGGTTCGGGCCGCCCCAGCCCTGAAGGTTGTTCATGCCGAACCAGGCCATGTAGCAGGGGCCGGCAACGTAGGCGTTCACTTCGTCTTTGGTGTAGCCGTAGTCTTCCATGAGGAATTTGCGCCACACTTCTTCGAGGCCGATGATCTGCAGGGGCATGTTGATGCCGCGCAGGGCCATCCAGTCGATTTCTTCCTGCCAGCGGTCCCAGGTCCAGGTACTCATGGAGTAGGAGAACGTGCAGTAGTTCAGGTAGTAACGATACTCGGCCGACGTGGTGTGCGTCTCCTCGCCTGCGGGCAGGGGGAGTTCGGCAGAGGCAATGTTGGCGTGCGGCTGGTTCCACGTCAGGTTGATGTTGGCATGGTGGTTCAGATACCAGCCGATGCCGGTGGTCAGCGCCGAGAGGGTCGAGCCCTTGATGCAGGGCTTGCCTTCGGAGGAGGTGATGACGAAGGTTTCCTTGCCGCCGTTGGCTAAGGTTTCGTCAACCACTGTCTCGAAGCGCTCGGCCGTGCCCGTGCCGCCGATGCGGTTAAGCATCGCGCTGACCGAGGCGGGATTCTCCACTGCTGCAAAGGCGCTCATCCAGAGGGCGAGGGCCGACAGCGCGGAGACTGTTCGCTTGTTGATTTTCATTGGTTTATTAAATTTTGGTTTATTATTTTTTCAGGATAACTTTGCCGTTGCTGATCATCAGTCCGCGGGCTCCGGCGGCGACGCGGCGGCCAAGGAGGTCAAAGGTTTCAGCGGCGCCGGTGGCAGTGATTTCGCTGATGGAGTCAGTGTCGTCGGTCACGGTAACTTTCACCGAAGCCTTCGGGCCTTGGGGCTGGGCGGAGGTGAGTTCCACTTCCGTTTCGCCGGGGGCAACGGGAGTGATGTGGAGCTTGCCGCCGCTAACTTCGGCGCTGAGGATGTCGGGGTCAGCCACGGCCACGGTGAAGTTCGGGTTGGTGTGTTCGGCCGGGGCGGTTTCGATGTCGAGGTCGAGCTCCTTGCTGAGTTCTACGGAGGCTTCGGCGGGGAGAGTCAGGCCCGTCATGTTGGCATAAAGCAGGGCGTGGCCGCGATAGTTAAATGCCGGCAGATAAGAGGCATAGGCCTCGGAGTCGACATAGAATTCAGTGCCAAGGCCCACGGAGCCGAAGGGGATGGCCACGTTGGCAAACGGGGCGGTCTTGCCGTCGAGGCTCACGGTCTGCAGCTTGGAGGCGCGGAAGGCGTTGACGCCGATTTTCTCAACTCCGGCGGGGAGGGCGATGGAAGTCAGGTTTTGGTCGCGGTCAAAGGCGCCGTCGGCCACGGATTTCACTTCCATGCCGCCCACTTCCGCGGGGATGTCGAGGTGGCCGCTCAGCGCGCCGTTGGAGCCGCACACGGTCAGTCCCTCAAAGTCCTTGTCGTAGGAATAGCGCACGCCGCTCACTTCCGTGTTGATGTAAAGCTCTGTGGGAAGGGAAACTAAGCTCTCATATTGGTCAATGAAGGCAAGGGTGTAGACCCCCACGGGGAGTTCGGGCTTGATTTCAACCGTGGCGCCCTGGTGCCAGGTGCCGTCGCCCTTGATGGTGTTCTTTTCAACGTGGTATTTGGCTAAGGGAGAGTAAGTTTCGCCATATTTGAAGATGGCAAGAGAGTAGTCAACCTCCTGGCTCTGATAGGTGGTCACGGAGGTGGTGAGTTTCAGCTCGTCGCCGCTCAGCAGGTATTGCGGGGTCATCTCCTGCATCTTGCCGTTGGCCCAGAGAGCCACCTGGTAACTGCCTGAAAGTCCGGGCTTTTTGCCGTCTTCGGGGCGCTTGCCGGCATTGACCTTCACTGCGAGCTCGGAGAGGGAGCCGAGGAGCTCGCCGCGGGTCACGTCGTAGAGCTTAAACGTGTATTCGCCGGCGTCTTTGATGTCGCTGAGGTCAAACGTGGCCTCCAAGGGCATGGTTTCGCCCGAGGCAATGAGCAGGTAGCTCGTGGCGATGTCCTTGACCTGATTGCCGTTGGCAGCATAGAGGCGCAGCGAGATGGCGTGGTTGACGTCCTCGGGCGAGGAGTTGACTAACAGGCACTTAAACGAGTTCTCCTTGTCGTTGACATAGAGGTCGTTAGTCTCCATTTCGTAGGCATTGAGGCCGAGGTTAATCTTCTTGGCGAGGTCGGCGGTGATCTTCGAGTCGTCGCCCACTTTGATCATCCAGTGGTCAGTCTCGGGGTGGGTGCCGGCGGTGTTCAGGCGCCAGTATCCTTCGTGGTCCTTGAAGGCATAGACGGGATAGGCATCGTAAGTGGCGCCGGGGGTCAGCAACCCGCGGTCAAACTTGATGGAGGCCGACGTCGGCTCGCCGTTGCGCACCATCATTTGGGTGTAGGTCGACGGCGGCAGATAGACCGTAGCGCCCTGACCGTCACGATTATAGCAGATCAGGCCGATGCCGACGTTTTCGGAGTAAGACACGGCGTTGTCTAAGTAATAGCGGATGCCGAGATTCATCGTCGCCGTGTTCTGCTTGGCGTTGTTGGAGGTGCCGGCAAGGTTCAGGGCCATGCTCGTGCGCCAGCACACGGTGCCGGGGCGGTAAGAGTGGTAGTAATCAGTCTTTTCGTCCTGATCGCCGCGGAGCACGGTGATGTTTTGGCTCATCGTGTAGCCCCCTTCAAAGGAGCCGGTGCCCTGCTCGCGCGGATTGAGCGAGGAGAGGCGGAAATAGCCGTCGCTGGTGCCGCTCCAGCCCCAGTTGAAGTGGAAAAAGCCGTCTTCCGAGTAGCCGTCGCAAATAAACGCGTGGCCGCCCGTGCCCGAGCCGCCGTAGGCCAGCGGATTGCCGTCCTTGATCAGCTCGTAACACATCCGCTCCCATTCCTGAGAGGTCATGCCTGCGCGATGGACGGTGAAATAGTCGTTGAAGCCGAGATATTCGCGAATGGCGTCGCCATAATTCGTGCCGGTGGCGGCGTTGAAGTTACTGTTCATGGCCACGGCCACGGCATACATCAGCTTGGCCACTTCGTCGCGCTCGGCCTGCGTTGCGCCTCCTTTGTAGGCGTCGCGCAGCAGCGAGAAGTCGATTTTCAGCTGGTCAAAATCGTAGGTGATGGTCTGGTTGCCGGCGCTCCAGTTGTAGGACTTCTTGCCGCGGCAATTCAGGTAGCCTTTATAGCGGATCACCTGCGACAGGGCCGTTGCTACACAGCCGGTTACGGTCCTCGAGCCGTTCAGCATCGGGCAGTCATTATTGAAGGGCGAGGTCTGGCCCCACTGCGTCTTGCAGAGGGTTTCAAGCGGCGCCCAGCCGGCATACTGGTCGTAGGTGCTGGTCCATTGCGGAGTGTCCTCGCCGGCAGCCTCATAGTAGGCGCCGATTTCCTGCTCGTACTGGCCGAGCCACCATTCCATGTTTTCCGGAATTTCGCTGAAAGAGCCGCTTTCGCTGTAGCCGAGCACTGCCGGGAGGCGGTCGTCGGCCGACGCGATAAGCAGCCCTTCGGAGTTTTCAAAAATGTAGAATGCCGGGAGTCCCTGGCGCTCGGTCAGGGTGGTTTTCACTAATTTCGGCTGAGCGGCGGCGCGGATTTTCTTCATGCCGGGCGCGGAAGCCTCGGATTTTTGCGCGCGCGTAAGAGCCTGATTTGCGGAGAGTTGACGAGCTTCGGCAGGCTGCGACAACAGCACGCCGAAGGCGCTAATGGCGGAATAAAGCCAAAATTTATTTTTCATGGACTAACTAATTGGTTTATTTATAAGTACGCAAATTTACGCATTTCCCCCCAATTATCCAAATTTCCCCCGCAAAAAATCCCCCCGCCCCCGACATAATTCTTATAAGACTTATAAATCTTATAAAACTTATGGCGCGTGGCGCTCAGGCGGGATTGATTATTAGGGAGGCGAGGCGGAGGCCCCAGGTGGCGGTGATGTGCATCAGGGAGCCGTTGGGGCCGGCGGGGTCGGCGTTGGTGCGGACCTCGTCGGAGAAGACGCATTTGAATTTGCGGCGCGGGTAGCGGTCCATGCGCTTGAACTTATTGCGCAGGGCTGCGGCTAAGGGACACCCCTTAACTTTCCAAAATTCAGCCACTTGGATGCGTCCCGGGTCGAACTTTCGCGCCGCCCCCATGGAGCTCAGCAGCGTCAGCGAGCGCAGGGATGTGGCGTGGAGAATCAGCGCGGCCTTGTCGGCCACCGAGTCAATCGCATCTATCACATAATCAAACTCTTGCAGCGGAAAACTGTCGGCATTTTCGGCGGAATACCTCTCGCGCCGCGCCTCAATCCGGCAGTCGGGGTTGATATCGCGCAGGCGCTCAGCTAATACCTCCACTTTGGGGCGCCCGACGGTGAGGGTCGTGGCCGGCAGCTGGCGGTTGATGTTCGATGGCGCTACGACGTCAGGGTCCACAAGCGTGATGGCGCCGATCCCCGTGCGCACCAAGGCCTCCGCGGCCCAGCTGCCCACGCCGCCGCATCCAAAAAGAATCACGCGCGTGTGCTGCAGCCGCTCCATCCCCTCGGTGCCTAAAAGTTGCTCCGAGCGCGAAAATCTACTCTCCTCTTGCATTGGCTATGTCTTTGTTAATCTGCTCTTTAAGTTCCTCCAAGCCGCTGAATTTCCTCTCAGGGCGCAGTCGCCGCAGCAGCTCCACTCGCAGGTGGCGGCCATAGAGGTCGCCGCTGAAGTCGAGGATATGGACCTCGATGGTGATGTCGTCGCCATTGTCGAGGGTGGGGCGGCGGCCTATGTTGATGACAGATAGGCGGTTATCCACTCGCCCGGCATACACCCCCACGGGCGGCAAAAGTTGGCCGGGCACGTCGGGGCGGATATTTGCCGTGGGGAACCCGATGGTGCGCCCCACTTGTCGGCCCTTAACTACTTCACCCTCAATGGCAAACGGGCGCCCAAGCAGCTCGGTGGCGCGCTCCATCTCGCCGCGGCCCACGGCCTCGCGCACGGCCGACGAGCAGACGCCCTCCTCGGGCAATTCCGTGGCCACCAAGACCTCTACGGCCGCGTCGGTGAGTTCACTCCCGCGCCGCCGATCGGAGCCGATGCGATTGTTGAACCCCATCAGCAGCAATTCGAAGCCCTCTGCGCGCAGATATTCGCAAAATTCGCGGGCCGACAGGGCGCGCATTTCCGGCGTAAAGTCCAGTACTACAGGCTCTATGCCCGCCTCGCGAAGCCGCTGCAAGCGCTCCTTTATAGAGCAAATCTGCGGCGGCACGGCCCCGGGATTTACCAACTCGAGAGGGTGGCGGTTAAAAGTCAGCGCCACGGGCTCCAAATTGCGCTTACGGCACTCCTCAATCAGTTGATTGATAAGGTGTTGGTGTCCGCAATGGACCCCGTCAAACACGCCGATGACGGCTCCGAGCTTACGCATTGTCGGTGAGCGTTAACATGGTGTCGTCGCCCCGGACCAAGCGCGTTTGAAACCCGAGGCGCTCGGCGGCGGCAATGTTGGCCGGCCCATCGTCGAAAAACGTTGTCTCTGAGGGAGTTAAGCCTAACTTCTTGACGGCATAATCGTAAATCCGCTCGTGGGGCTTGCAAACGCCTGCCTCAAAGGAAGTTACGATGCCGTCAAAATATTGGTCCATCCCTCCGGGGAAGGCGTCGAGGATATACTTATCCCACATAATGCGGTTGGTGTTGCTCAGCAAATAGACCTTATATCCCTTGGCTCTCAGCTCTTTAAGTCGCTCGAGGCGCTCGGCGGGAATCCCGCGCAGGAACTCGCAGAGGGCCGTGTCAATCTCCTCGTCGGTCACTCCCGGGCGGAACCGGCGGCGCACGTCGTCGCGAAACGTCTCCGGAGTGATTTGCCCGGCTTCGAGCAGTCCGAACGACCCGCGCTGCTCGTAGGGGTCAAAAAAGGCGTCGGCGTCGGCCATGCCTAAGTTTTCAAACGCCTTGACGGCACATTCCCTCTTGATATTCATGATCACTCCTCCGAGGTCAAAGAGGAGCGCCGGTGTTGGCTTATTCATTTGATATTTCGTCGGTTAAGCTCGGCCTGATAGCGCCGGGCGTTGGCAAGATGAGTGTTGTAATCGCGAGCAAAGTTGTGGCGGCCGCTGAAGTCCTCCTTGGCACACATGTAGAGGTAGTCATTATCCGGCGCGGCGAGGAAATCCTCAATGGTCTGCCGCTCGGCCATGCGTATCGGCCCCGGGGGTAAACCGTTGACTTTGTAGGTGTTATAAGGCGAATTGGTTTGCAGATGGGTGTTGAGGATGCGGCGCAGGGCGAAGTCGCCGAGGGCAAATTTCACCGTCGGGTCCGCCTGCAGTTTCATCCCTTTGCGCACGCGGTTCAGATAGAGCCGCGCCACGGTGGGCCGCTCGTCGCGCTTGTTGGTCTCCTCCTCGGCTATCGAGCAGATTGTGTGGACTTTAACCGGTGTCAGGCCGAGCGCCGAGGCCTGCGCGCGCCGCGAGTCGTTCCAAAAATCGTTGCGATATTTCAGCAGCTTGTTTACGGTCTCCTCGGGCGTCGCCGTCCAGTAAATCTCGTAAGTGTCAGGGAAAAACGCCGCAATATATTCCTCGGGCTTAAACCCGTGGGCGGGGAGGATTTCAGCCATGGCGGCGGAAAAATCGGCAGGCGAAAAGTCCATTTGCGCAGCTATGCGTTCAGCGAGCTGGTCAGTCAGGCGGATGTTGTTAAACGTCAGTCGGATAGGTGTTTGGCGGCGGCGCACTAATCGGCGGGCAATGTCCTTGGCCGATTCCCCGGGTTCGATGAGGTAAGCCCCGTAAGCGTCGGCCGAATCTTTCGCGCCGACCTTATATGCGGCCATGATTCGCGCCGACATATGCTCGCCCAAGCGGCTGCTCAGCGTGTCGGCAAGCGCCGCGCGGTCAGTGGCCCGAGGGATGTAGACCCAGGTCGGCTCGCCCGTGTAAGTCGAGTTGACATAGCGCCAGAGGTAGAGCCCGAGCCCGCCGAGCAAGACCACCACGGCCGCAACTGCTATCAAAATCTTTTTCTTCATAATCAATTGCAAAGTTACGCAATTTTTCGCGAACTTTTAGCGTTTTAGTCGTGTTATTAAGGTATCATCACTCATTTATGTTTATGCGCAGACTTTTTATATTCATTTTTTCGTTGTTAGGCATCGGTCTTGTGGCCGATGCCCAAATCCTTGTCAATAACGACTCTATCAGCCATTTCGACACGGATTCCTTGCGTCGCGCCTACGATTCCGGCCCCTATTTCACCTTTTATAAAGACAATTACTTCGCCTTCGGCACCGCCATAGGCCAGACACCTACCAAGGCGAACTCCAACATCCGCTTTCAAATCTCTATCCAGCAGAAACTTACGCGCTCCACTCTCCCCTGGGGCACCTACCTTTACCTCTTCTATACGCAAAAGGCCATTTGGAACGTCCTCGAAAAGTCCGCGCCCTTTTATGACCTGAATTTCAACCCCGGCATCGGTTGGGCCAAGCCTTTTTTCTCGCAAAACACCGGCCGATACATGGGCAAGATGATGCTCATCCTTGAGCATGAAAGCAACGGCCGCGACGGCGACGACTCCCGCTCGTGGAACCGCATCAGTTTGGCCGGCAACGTCTTGTTAGACAAGAACATAATGATCCATGCCAAGGCGTGGATTCCGATTGTCGACGGCCAGCAGAATCGCGACATTCTTCATTACGTGGGCGTCTACCAATGCGGCGTGCAGGTGATGACCAACGACCGCCGCTTCGGCGCCTCCGTGGTTCTGACCAAACGCTGCGACTGGAATCCCGTGAATTTCAACACCCAAATCGAGCTGAAATACAGGGTTTTCCCCAAGGATAACCAATACATCTTCCTGCAATATTACAACGGCTACGG
>CAZLMV010000075.1:0-9898 GCA_964560625.1 uncultured Bacteroides sp.
GTTTAATGGGAATATTGGGGGGGTTGGGGGGTTTGGGGGGTTTGGGGGGTTGGGGGGGTTTGGGGGATTGGGGAGATTAGTAGGATCATTAGTCGCGGAGGGTGCCTATGGGGATAATTTTAACGCCGTCGGCCCTCGTATAAGCCATTTGGCCGCCGGTCAGGATTATTAACAAATCCGGCTCTCGAAGCTTAATCTGCTTGTCTTCCATGCGTTTTTCGGTCACGAGTTTTTTGATTTCAAGCAGATGCTTTGCGCCTTCTTCAATCTCCCGATTGCCGAGTTTACATTCAATCAACGCGTAGCGTCCATCGTCTAAATGAAGCACTGCATCAGCCTCAAGTCCGTATCGATCGCGATAGTAAGATAATCTTCCGCCAAGCGCCTGAGAGTAAGCTCTTAAATCCCTAAAACACAGACATTCAAAGATGAAACCAAAGGTATTGAAGTCCAATTGCAAACTTTCAGGCGAAGCCCCCAAAGCAGCCACGGCAATTGAAGGATCTATAAAGCAGCGTTTCTTGCCGGCTCGGATCACGGTTTTAGAGCGCAGAGCAGGCGACCATGCTTCAATATCATCAACTACAAAAAGCTTCTCCAAGGCAGAAACATAGTCGGTAAACGTGGGCATAGAAAGGCCTTCCCACTCTTCCGCCACATCAGCGAGCATAACGGTTTTCTTGGCCAAAGTGCAAAGATTTCGCGCATAAGTCCTCATTATCAACCGGGCCAAAGCCGGGCTTCGGCGAGTCTTGTCCACCCGCGAAATATCCTCATCGCAAATAATATTAACATAATCCCTGGCAATCAGAAGTTTAGCCTCCTTACTTTCCACATCCATCGAGGCAGGCCATCCACCACGGCAGGCGGCAAAAATAAGCTCCTCAATTGAAAGGTTAGAGGTCATACCATCAATATCGTAATCCGGATCATCAAACAAGCGACGCAACGAGATGCTACCGGTGGATTCCAACGACTCAAAAAGACTCATTGGATACATACTCATTTTAGAAATTCGACCCGTTCCGGAATGCATAATCGAGTCGTCGTCGCAGACGGTAGAACCCGTCAGGATAAATTGGCCCCGCTCTCGACGCTCGTCAACGGCATGGCGCACAGCATCCCAAAGCACGGGTGCCACCTGCCATTCGTCAATCAATCTGGGAGTTGCGCCCTTTAGCAAAAGCGAAGGTTTGGTCTGTGCTGCAGCCAAATACCCGGCGCGGGTGTCGGGGTCTTGCATCTTGATAACGCTGGCTGCACGTTGTTCGGCCGTAGTCGTTTTCCCACACCATTTTGGGCCCGTAATCTGCACGGCACCAAAAGCTTGCAGCCTCAAATCAAGGGTCCGGTCTGCAATACGTTTTAAATATTCTTTCTTGCTCATAATCAATGGCAAAATTACAAAAAAAATTTGACACCACAAATTTATTTTGTGTTTTTGAGGGATTTTATTTTGCGTTTTTGAGGTTGTTTACTTTTGGTTTTTGAGGGTCATGGGAGGATTGGGAGGATTGGGGGATTTTATGAGATTTATAAGATTTATGAGAATTATGAGATTTATAAATTGAATTAATTTTCGTTTTTCGATTATTTTTTGTAACTTTGCGCCTATGATTAACTGGCTTAAACGCTACATATCGCTTCCGCTGCTCATCGTGATGGGCTTTTTGGCGTATGTATTGTTCTTTAATGAGAACTCGCTGATGAAGTCGATTGACTATGCAGGCGAGATCAGGACACTGGAGGAGAAAATCGCCCAGTGTGAGGACACATTGCGCCATTATGAAGCTTTGAATAAGCGACTTGACTCGAGCCCGGAGGAGCTTGAGCGGATAGTTCGCGAGCATTATCACATGCAGCGGCCGAGCGAGGACGTCTATATTTTTGATTAAGAAAACAACTATTTATGAAGAAATTCGCGCCCATTATGCTGATTATCGGACTGCTGACGATTGCCGTCGGCGTGCTGATACCGATAATGACGAATAATCCCTTCGGCATGACGTTTCGCTACGTGTTTGCCGTGGGAGCTGCGCTGACCATCATTGCCCGCTTCATGGAGCCGGGAGCTCCGGCGGGAACCCCGATCAGAATCAAGCGTCTGATGCGCTTAGAGACGTGGAGCTCGCTGCTTTTTTGCGTGGCCGCGTTTTTTGCATTTTATTCAGCCCCGATCATCAGAGATTGGTTGGCATTCACCCTTGCGGGGGCGGCGCTGCAGATTTATAGCGCCATCGCCATGAATATTGCTGCCGCAAAATCGGCCAAGAAATGAGCACGATTCTGACATTTGACCAAGGCAACAGCTCGACCAAGGTGGTCGGCTATGATTCAGCGACGGGCGCGGAGAGCTGCACGGCGGTTCTTCGCGGGGCGTCGGCCATGGCCACGTTGAAGCGGACCATCGAGCCTCTAAAGGTGGTTGCGGCGGCGGGTTGCTCGGTTTCCGGGGGCAACTTGGCGGCGCTGATGGAGCTTACCGGGGCGCCGGTTCAGTTGGAATTGACGCCGCAGACGGCCGTTCCGCTGACGAATCGCTACGGCACGCCGGCCACTTTGGGGGCCGACCGCTTGGCGGCAGCCGTTGGCGCGGCGTCGCTTTGCCCGGGCGAGGACCTGCTTGTGGCCGACATCGGCACGGCGTGTACCTACGATTTCGTCTCTGCCGCGGGCGAATTTCTTGGCGGCAACATTGCTTGCGGCCCGGGCATGAGGCTTCGCGCGCTGCATCACTACACGGCGCGCCTGCCATTGGTTAGCGGCCACTTTGAAAACATCCCCCACTTCGGCACGACAACCGAAGAGGCCATGCGCTCGGGCGCGATGCAGGGGGTGGTGGCCGAGCTGATGCTTTACAGCGGCTTCGGGCGCAACCGGCGACTGATACTGTCAGGCGGCTGGGCTCCGGAGATTGCCGCGCTGCTTCCGGCCGACGTTACTTATGAAATTTATCCTCACGTGGTCAACTTCGGGCTCTACCGAATCCTGACCCATAATCATCCCTCCCTACAAATTAAGCTAAATGAAGAAACTCTTGCGTAAGATATTAGTGCCGCTGCTGATGGTTTGCGGTGCGGTGAGCGTTGAGGCTCAGGAGACGTCGCCTTACTCGATGATAGGCTATGGCGTGTTGAACGACCGGACCACGTCGACCCAGCGCGCCATGGGCGGCACGGGTTATGCGGTGCAACAGCGCGGCAAGATCAACGCCAAGAACCCCGCGAGCTTTGCGGCCATCGACTCTTTGACGTTCCTCTTTGACATGGGCGTGGACGCCGGCGCGGTGTTGGCCCACGAGAAGAATCTCCACGTGACCAAGCCTCAGGGCGGGTTGGACTACATCACCATGCAGGTGCCCATCGGCAAATGGATGGGTGCGTCGTTAGGCCTGCTGCCCTTCAGCTCGGTGGGCTATTCGTTTGGCCAGGAGGTCACTAACGGCATCGGCTCTTACTCGGGCCAGGGAGGCATCAGCGAGGTTTACTTAGGCTGGGCCGCGCGACCGGTGACGGGGCTGACCATAGGCGTTAGTGGCGGCTATCTGTTTGGCAACGTGATCAATGACGTGTATGCCACGGCCTCTAACGGCTCCGTGTCGCTCTATGAGCGCGTGCATAAAATTCGCGACTACAACGTGCAGGTCGGCGCCCAATATGGCCTGACCTTCAACCATAAAAACCACATCAGCGTGGGCGCCACGTTCACGATTCCGCGCAAGGTCCACGGCACGGCCTATGGCACGCGCTATGACGTGACGCAGGGCTCGGGCTCGCCGGAAAAGACTCCGACGATCAACCTTGCCAAGGCCGGCTACACGATGCCCTGGACCCTCGGCGCAGGCTTGGCCTATGAGTTTGACAGCCGCATCCTCGTGGCCGCCGACTTCACCTATCAGCCTTGGAGCAAGGCCAAATTTCCCGGAATCGAGGGTTTCAGCCAGGACCAAACCTTCTCAAACCGCACGAAATACAGCGTCGGCGCGGAAATCACTCCGGCCAAGCGCGGAAGCTACTTCAAGCGCATGAGTTATCGCATCGGCGCTTTCCGCGGCCGCGACTACATGATGATTGACGGCAACCACGTCAACGACATGGGCCTGACCTGCGGCTTCGGCTTCCCCACCCCGCTGCGCACCACGGTGAACCTCGGCTTTGAGTATCGCCATCGCTCGTCGTCGCCGCGCGCCACCGTGACCGAGAATTACTACATGGTGACCCTCGGCATCGCGCTCAACGAAATCTGGTTCCTCCCCTCAAAGATTCGCTAACCGCCCCGCGCCCTACACCTTATATTATATATGCGTTCGCCCCTGCCGGCCATATTGATTACGATTTCGCTCGTCATTGCCGCTTCGTGTAACGACGACGAAGGCCCGCGCCCGGAGGCCCCGGACGGCAACGTCACGCCGACGATGGTCACGGACTCGGTCAATTCCTTCGTGTCAGACTCGGGGATTACGCGCTATCAGATCGTGGCGCCGCTCTGGCTGATGTATGACGAGGCCGACGAGCCCTTCTGGCTCTTTCCGGAGGGGCTGAAACTCAACCGCTTTGACGACCGCATGAGGGCCGACGCGGCAATTCAGGCTGACACGGCGCGCTATTTCTCGCGCCTGAAGCTCTGGAAACTCGACGGCAACGTCAGGATGCGCAACACCGACGGCGACAAGTTCCTGACCCAGCAAATGTATTGGGACCAGAACGCCCACACGGTTTATTCCGACTCGTTTATCCACATTGAGCGGAGTGGGAGCATCCTCGAGGGCTTCGGCTTTAACTCCAACGAGCAAATCACGGCCTACACCGTCAATCACCCCACGGGCATCATCCCCACCCATAATTTTCGACTAACTGAATGATAGCCAACTGGATAATCATAGTATTAGTATCGCTGATCTTTTCGGCGCTCTTTTCGGGCATGGAGATAGCCTTCGTGTCGGCCGACAAGGTGCGCGCCGAATTGGACACCCACAAAAGCGGGCTGAGCGCCCGAATTATCGACCGCTATTTTTCGCGCCCGGACTTCTTTATCACGACGATGCTCGTGGGCAATAACATCGTCTTGGTCATCTACGGCATGGCGGCGGCCAAGCTCATCGAGCCGTCGCTGCAGGAGTGGTTTCACCACAACGAGCTGCTCGTGCTCTTGGTGCAGACGGTCATCACGACCATGGTCATCATCCTGACGGGCGAGTTCATTCCGAAGACGCTTTTCCGCATCAATCCGAACGCGTCGCTGAGGGTCGTGGGCACTCCTATGTACCTGTTCTACATGCTGTTATGGCCGATTTCATGGTTCACCACGGCCCTTTCGCGCGGCATCATGCGCTTGGCGGGCATCCGCCGCACGGCCGACGACGACACCCCGCTGAGCGTCGTGGACCTCAATGAATACATTGAGCGCACCATGGAGGCGCCTGACGCTCCGGCGCGCCAACTGCTTGAAAATGAGGTCAAAATCTTCCATAACGCCATAGATTTCTCCACGTTCCACCTACGCGACTGCATGATTCCGCGCAATGAAATCGTGGCCGTCAATATCGACACGACCACCCGCGCCGAGCTCTCGCAGCTCTTCACGGCCTCCGGGCGCTCCAAAATCTTGGTTTATCGCCATGATATCGACACGGTGTTGGGCTACATCCACGTCTCCGAGCTGCTCAATCCGGCCACGAACTGGAAGGAGAACCTCAAGGAGGTGATTTTCGCCCCGGAGACACTGTTGGCCAACAAGATGATGAAGCGGCTGCTCACGGAGAAGCGCTCGCTGGCCGTGGTTGTCGACGAATTTGGCGGCACCGCGGGCATGGTCACGCTTGAGGACCTGATGGAGGAAATCCTCGGCGACATCCAGGACGAGCATGACCGCACCAACGAAATTGCGCGGCGTCTGCCCGACGGCACGTTTGAATTTTCGGGCCGCGTGGAGGTGGACCGCCTGCGCGAACAGTTTGGCCTCGACATCCCCGAAAGCGATGATTATCAGACCCTTGCGGGCTATATCCTCCACTCCACCGGGACGATCCCCACTCAGGGCGACGAGGTGGAATTGGCGCCTTATATGTATACCATAGTCCGCTCGACGGCTACGAAACTCGAACTCATTCGCGTCGCCCCGCTCAAGAATGCCGAAGGCGATGCCTCCGAATAAAATTCCCCATAACCCACTGACCCACAGATAGCTATGATTCCAGTACTGACTTCCGTGCCCCGCAACATAACGAATCCGGAAATGACCGCACTCTATTTTCCGGCAGAAATTAACGGCAAGACCAAGTGGCTCCCGGTGAGCCGCCTGCATTTTGCCGAAAATGTGCTCTCCGTGGCCGCGGCCTTGGCTGAAATGGGCCTCGGGGTGCAGGAAGCCATCGGCATTTTCTCGGAAAACCGCCCGGAAATCCTGATGACGGACTTTGCGGCATGGCAGCTGAGGGCCTTCCCGGTGAATATCTACGCCACTTCGTCGGTTGACCAAGTAAAGTATATTGTTGATAATGCGGAGATTAAGTTCATCCTCGTGGGCAATCAAGGGCATTACGACACGGCGCGCAAAGTTGGCGTCAAGCATATCATTGCGGCCGACCCGGCCATTAAGTTTGACAAAGGCGACGGCGAATCGATTCACTTTTCCGACCTCTTGGCGCGCGGCAGCAAGGCCTCGGAGGAGCTGACCAACGAAGTGACCCTTCGCGCGGGCCAGTGTGTGCCTGACGACATCGCCACGCTGCTCTACACCTCCGGCACCACCGGCACCCCTAAGGGCGCCATCCTTACCCACGGCAACTTTTCCGCCGCCATTGAGCTGAACCACAGGCGCTTGACCATGCTTAAAGCGGGCGACACGTCGCTCTGCTTCCTGCCGCTGAGCCATATTTTCGAAATGGCGTGGAGCTGCTTCTGCCTGACTTTCTCGATGCCGATTTACGTCAACCGCGACACGGCGCGCATCCAGCAAACCCTGCGCGAAGTGGCCCCGAACTGCATGTGTGCCGTGCCCCGATTCTGGGAGAAGGTCTACACCGTGGTGATGGAAAAAATCGAAGGGATGGGTACCATCAGCCGCACCATGGCCAAGAGAGCCTTGGCCGTGGGCAAGCGCAGAAACTTGGAATATGTGCGCATGGGGCTGAAAGTTCCGGCCCTGCTTGAGCGCGAATATCAACTCTATAACGGTCGCATCTTCCGCAAGTTACGCGCGGCCATCGGCGTGCAGGAGGGCAAACTTTACCCGACGGCGGGCGCGCCCATTGCAGCCGAAATCGTGGAATTTTGCCATAGCGTCGGCATCAACATGTGTATCGGCTACGGCCTGAGCGAGACCACGGCCACTGTTTCCTGCTTCCCCGACACGGAATATGCCATCGGGTCGGTGGGCACGGCGCTAACCGGCCTGAAAGTGCGCATCGGCGACAACAGCGAAATCCAGGTCCTTGGCCCGACCGTGATGACCGGCTATTACAAGCTCCCGGAGGCCACGGCCGAGGCCTTTACGCCCGACGGCTGGCTCCACACAGGCGACGCCGGACGCATTGATTCCCAGGGAAATATCTACATCACCGACCGCATCAAGGACCTTTTCAAGACCTCTAACGGCAAATACATAGCCCCGCAGGCCTTGGAGAGCCGCTTGGGGGCCGACCCGCTGTTTGAACAGGTGGCCATCATCGGCGACCAGCGGAAATTCGTGTCGGCGCTCATAGTGCCTGACTTCACGACCTTGGCTAAGTATGCCGCTGACAATCACTTAGGCGTGCTGACCCGCGAAGAGCTCGCCGCCAATCCGAAGGTGAATGACTTCGTCATGCAGCGCATTGAAAAACTGACGGCCGACTTGGCTCCCTATGAGCACATCAAGCGGTTCACGCTGCTGACCACGCCCTTCACCATGGAGCGCGGCGAGATTACGAACACGCTGAAAGTGCGCCGCCGCGTGATTTTGGACCATTATGCCGACGTAATTCAGAAAATGTATGAATAAGCAAGAAGGAAAGCCGACGAAAATACTGTTTGTGTGCCTTGGCAACATCTGCCGCAGCCCGGCGGCGGAGGGCGTGTTCTTGGATTTGCTGCGCGAACAGGGCGCCGAGGAGCGTTATGAAATCGACTCGGCAGGCACGGGCGGCTATCACGTGGGCGAACTTCCGGACGAGCGCATGCGCGTGCATGCCCGTCAGCGCGGCTTGGAGCTGACCCACCGCTGCCGCAAAGTTGAGACGGAGGATTTTGAGAATTTTGACCTCATAATCGGCATGGATTCGATGAATCTGACCAAGCTGCGGCGCATGGCTCCGAGCGTAGAGGCCGCGCGGAAAATCCACGGCATGGCCGAATATTTCAGCCCCGGCGCGCGTTATGACCACGTTCCCGACCCCTATTATGAAGGCTCCGAGGGCTTCGAATTGGTCTTGGATCTGCTTGCCGACGGCTGCCTCAATCTCTTCAACCAATTAGAGGGTGAAAAACGGGATTGAGCTGACTCTTGCGCGGCGCTTGGCCTGGAAGCAACCGGGGCAAAAACGCCCGTCGGCCGCTATCGGAGTGGCAATTACGGGCGTGGCGCTCTCCATTTTGGTGATGTTGCTCTCCGGGGCAATCATGCGCGGATTCAAGCAGGAAGTTCAGCAATCAATCTTCGACCTGAGCGACGCTATCACCCTGACAGGCTATGACTTAGACGAAAATCCGACGCCCTTTCCCATGGCCGAAGCCTTAGATGCCATCCACCTTCCTGAGGGGGCCGAGGCGATAGGCCACGTGGCCATTTCCGGGATTTTGAAGACTCCGGAGGATTTCATGGCCGTGAGCCTTCAAGGGAATGAGTCGATTCCGGCGGATAGCGTCAATTCCGTGTATCTGAGTCGGCACCAGGCGGAGGCGTTGCAGCTGAAAAAGGGCGACAAAATTCCGGCTTACTTCTTTGTTGACAATCGGTTACGGGTGCGCGCGCTGCGCGTGGATTCGGTATATTCCACGAGCATTGCCGAGCATGACCAGGAAGTGGCCTACTGCTCGCCGCAACTCCCCGCGCAGCTGATGAACCTGCCGGAAGGCTTCGTGCAAACCATCGGATTTCGCAACATTCCGCCCGAGCAGGTCAAGCATTGGGCCGCGGAGTTTCACTCCGACTTGCTGACGGCCTACTATTCCGGTCAACTCAGCGGAGCATATGCCATCACGGACATCTATCAGACTGACAGTCAGTTCTTTTCGTGGCTTTCGCTGATTGACACTAACGTGGTGGTGATTCTGATTTTGATGGCCGTGGTGGCGGCAGTGACGCTGATTTCATCGCTCTTCATCATCATTTTGGAGCGCGTGAAAACCATCGGGCTGCTTAAGGCCTTGGGTGCGACCAATCGGCAGATTCGGCGCACGTTTATGCTCATGGCGGAGCGTTTGGTGCTCCGCGGGCTGCTGTGGGGCAACCTTTTGGCGCTGCTAATCATTGGCATTCAGGGATTTACGCACGTTATCCCACTTGACGCCGAGTCATATTACGTAGACCACGTCCCCGTGAGCTTCTCGCTCCTCTGGTTCGTCGCCATCAACCTCGGCACGCTGATTATCAGCTGGTTAGTACTCATCCTCCCCGCCATCACCATCGCCCGTATCTCCCCCGCCCAAACCATGCGCTACGAATAAACGGACGCAAAAAATTAACTGGGGTGGACACCCGCCTCGGGTGTCCGGCCGCGAAAGCGGCCCCTTTCACCGGCGGCCAGACGCGCGAACGCTTTATAATTCTTATAAATCTTATAAGTTTTATAAGTCTTATAAGAATTATAAGAATTATATATTTTAGGAGTGGATGGGGCGGAGGAGATCGTTGACGGTTTTGACGGGGTTGAAGGTGGAGGCGGGGACTTCGACGAAGACGGTGTTCCAGTCGCTCATGG
>CAZLMV010000076.1:0-9805 GCA_964560625.1 uncultured Bacteroides sp.
CTTCAATGCCTGGAACAATGGCGCTAATGACCAACTTGACAATTATCACGTTTGGCAAGCTATTGCTACCGAAAGCGGAGCATGGAAATTCCTGAATGTCGGCAAAAACACTTACATGGCGGCCAGCGCTCAAATGGGCGCAGACGCTAAAACTTTTGTCCTGGAACCGACTGATTCCCCCACTACCTTTAAGGTTAGAGTTGAATCAAACCAAAACCGCTGGGATGGTAATGGCAATACTGCAGAGTTCCCGATGAGTTACTATCAAGGCGGTGGTCACGACATTAATTTTTATGAAGCTATCAGCGAAGGCGACGGCTACAAGTTTGCCACCGCCAATGGTTGGAACGTTACTTTTACTTTCCCGACCTACCGTGAGGGCGTAACAGCTTACACCAAGACCTTCCCGATGACTGAAGGAATGGATGCTACTTCCCTCGTCCCGACTGTTGAATTCTTTACCGCGTCTGCCTCTCCCCTTGGCGACAATCCCATTGTCAGCGGAGACAACAAAGACTTTACCGTGCAAGGCACTTGGAATCTTCCCATTCTGCCTAACCACGTTTATCGCATGCGTCTGCGTCCCGCTTACCTTACCGGAACTAACGCTCAGCCCCAAAACTGCAGATTCATGCACTTTAGCGGCACCGAAGCTGACCTCGCTTACACCGACATTGAAGAGACCGAATTCTCCACTGACTTCTTCTGGTTCTTCACTCCGGCCGGCGACATCACCGAAGATGGCCTGATTCCCGTTACTCTCCACGGCATGAGTATGCCCGCCGGTGATGGCCTTGAATTTGAAGTCACCAATCTTCAGCCCGGTAATAATCAAGACATCGCCGTAGGTTTCCAGTCTTCCAACCCTACCGTTTGGTATCTTCGCTCCTCAAATGTTGCCACGGCCGGCGAAAAGGACTTCATGCTCGAACATTCTCAAGTTCTCCCCGACTATCCTGATAAACGAGTATATATCAACCACCGCAATAATAAGGTTGCCACCTGGTTAACGTCCTTAACCTCCGCCCGTGCAGATGATGGTTGCGTGTTCCGCGCCTACGAAATGCTCGATTCTGACTGGGCAGCCATTGCCGAAGGAAGCGCCACCGAAGAAGAAATCAATAACGCTAAAGAGAACCCCACGGTTGAAAATATCAAGGCCGTAGTTGGCAAAATGGCCGTTCCTGCCGAAGACGTTCAGGACATTTTCGATGCCGCCGACTATTTCATTGATGAACTCGGTCTGGCAAGCGAAGCCGACATCAATGATTGGAACGTTGAGAAAAACAGCGTAACCGACATCAACAAGGTGAATCCCACTAAATATGCGCTCCTCAACAGCGCCCTCAGCACTTTGGTTTACAACTCTTCCATCCACATGCCCGCTGAAGGCAAACACATCAGCCTGCGCCACGCCATTTCTGAAGACGAACAATACCTCGGCATCAACGGAACCGCCCTCAGCGCCAACGCTGAAGAGGGCAAGGAGATCTTCACCCTCAAGCCCGCCGAAAATGGCGCCGGTTTCTACCTTTATAATGAATATGCCAATAAATATGTAACCTTCCCTGCCACTCTCAGCTCAGAGCCCTCATCGGTCTACATTCTCGACATGTATTCTGACCTGAAGAACATCACCTTCGGCGTTCGCACCGCCGACGGCGCAGGTAACATTTACATCAGCAAAAACGCTTCTAACAATAACATTGTTGCCAGCGCTAAAACCGACGGCGCCCAGTGGATCCTCACCGCTCAAAACGCTCAAAACGCTTCCACCCAACGCCTTACCGGCGCTACCGATCGCGCTCAAGCTGCCGTCCCCAAGGGCAATGCTCTCAAGGCCTTGAACATCACCACCGAGGCCATTGTCACCACTTGGGACGCCCTCACTGAAAAATTCACCAACAACACCGCCACCCTCGAAGAAATTGACGCCATCCCCGATCAGTGCCACGCTATGGCCCGAGACGTCAAGAATGTCTTCGCTATCCTCCAAGCCCAGGATCGCACCAACGCCTTCATGGGCGTTGAAGCCGGCGCTGAGGTCATCTCTGCAAGAGCTTCCGAAGGCGCAGCACGTGTTATGAACCTCATCCCCGCCGAAAATGGCGCCGGTTTCTACATCTATAGCCCCATCGCTGACCGCTACATCATCCAACCCACCACTAATGGCGTGGCTGCGACCTCTACTGACAATCAGGCTGACGCTACCGTCTACGCTTTCGATATTTGGCCCGCCGAAGACGGTACTTATCCCGAAAACACCATCGCGTTCCACCCCACTTCCGTTACCACTCCCGGCTATGATTACCTCCATGCCCGCGACAATAAAGACATCGTGAAATGGGAAAAAGCCCTTGCCTCCACTTGGGTTATGTCGCTCGTTGGTGGCATCGAAGAAGCCACTATCACCCTCAACGACGCCGACGGCTCCGAGTTATACTCTGAAACCCTCACGATTGTCAGCGGTGTCCCCTTCCCCGAATACGCCGGCTTCACCTGCGACAACACGGAAAACGTCTCTGCAACTAACCACACCGCCACTTACACCATGAACGAAGGCTCCCCGATGCAGATCTACAACGAACGCGCCGACAGCTACGTCTTTGTTCATGAAAATGGCCTCTGGCAAACTGAAGATGAAAACGACGAAGCCACCAACTTCCTCAAAGTCAAAGCCGACGAAGAAGGCGGTTTCGTGATCTACAGCCCCTCAACCAAAAAGATGGTTGGTAACCTCGTTGGCGCCAACGCCGTTACCCCGATGGTTGATGTCAACAAAGCCCAGAAGTACTATACCGGCAAATTTGACGGCCACACGGCTGACAGTGGCGAATATTATCCCAAATATGCTGACTGGATCGGCACTGTTACCGACCTTGATACCAATGAATACTACTTCTTCAACGATAACGGCAATGACCAGGCAAACAACCCCGCAAATCTTCGCTACGTTTGCGCCTTCAAGCGTGTAGACGCCGGCTCTAAGTGGGTTATCGTGACCAACCGTGAGAACTTCAAGGAAAACTGGGGCATGCGCGAAGACCTCATCGCCGCTAAGGCCGCATACAAAGCTGCACTTGAAAAGGTTGGTATGGAAGCTGACCAGACCCTCGTTGACTTCGTTGACAACTTCTACTTCGACGGCGACGTCAACAAAGCCCTCTCTGACGACACCCGCGAAAACTATCAGAAGCTACTTGCTGCTATCGACGCCGCCTCCGGAAACTGGGCCGTCAAAGTGATGGAAGCCACCAAGCTCTACACCATCCAGGCCAGCAACAACAAGGGCGACAACCGCGGCTTCCTCGTTTACGACGCCGAAAACGGCTGCATTAACACCGTCACCACCGTCGACGACACCAACAACGCCCACCTCTGGGGATTCGTTCACGTTGGCGACAAGTTCTACCTCTACAACCGTGGCGCTGAGAAGTTTGCCAACGCCTACAAGCCCTATGAAGGCCAGTCAACCATTGGCGCTGCCTACTCTTGGACCATCGGTGACATCCCCACCGCCATCGTGCTCTCTTCCGACGCCTTCGGCAATAGCGAAGCCCTCAATAGCAACCTCTTCGTGATCCGCGGCGGCAAGGAAGGCTCCATCAACCCCGCCGGCATTATGATCATGTCTAACAACACCGACCACGTGCCCTGCTGCCTTGGCCACAATGACATCACCGACGGCACCGGCCTCATCCTCACCGCCATCCGCGACACCGACATGGACGACACCATGATCGCCAAAGTCACCGAAGGCTTCAACATGGTCGACGACGCTATCGACAACATCTGCATGCCCATCGAAGGCCAAGAGTTTGACGCCGACACCCACGGCAAGCAGGTAGGCCACTTCACCCAAGCCGCTGCCGACGAAATCTATGCCGCTGCCGAAACTGCCAAGGCCGTTGAAGACAAGCAAGAAGCTATGTATACCGCCCTCGACGCTGTAATCGCCATCAAGAAAGCCGAAAGCAGCTACCGCCAGGTTGAAAACGGCAACGTCTACACCATCTCCGACTCCGAAGGCAACATCCACTACACCGACGGCACCGACCACCTCACCGCCGACGATGCCTCCGCCCTCGACGACGTCAAGTACACCTATTGGGTAGCCACCGTCACCGACGGCAAGGTAACCTTCTCCCACACCCACGAAGGCCCCGAGGAAACTCCCGCCGCCGCCCGCGCAATGTATTACGCCAACACTCAGGTGGTTAACTTCGCCGCCGGCGACGCCACGGAATTCACCGTGAACCGCGTAGCCAACGCCCTCGGCCGCGTAACCCTCAACGGTGACGCCTCCAAGACCTACGTGATCTCTCACGTCAGCGCCAATGCCGACGACGCCACCACCGCCATCGCCGAAATCACCTCCGCCTCCAACGCCGGTGAAATCTACGACCTCCAGGGCCGCCGCCTCGCCGCCCCCACCCACGGCGTCAACATCATCAACGGCAAAAAAGTCCTCGTAAAATAACCCCCCTTCCCCCCATAAAAAAAGCGCCCCTCCTCGGGGCGCTTTTTTTATGAGATTTTAGCTGCAGTGGGACATTAGGCGGAGGAAGCCGTGGCGGGGGCCGAAGCAGAGGAGGATGTCGCCGGGGGTTACTTGAGCGTCGGCGAGGTCGAGCTCGGTGAGGTCGGTGGTAGGGGTGCCGATGATCGATTTCTTTTCGGTGGGGCGGAATGCGGAGATCAGGCGCAGGCCGTAGTCCTTCTCAATCTGCAACTTAGCGTAGGCGGAGCCGACGAAAAGGTCCGGGGCCTCAAAGCGCATGGTGAAGAGCTCGGGGGTGACGTTCATTACCCGGGCCTTGTGGCCGAGGGCCATTTCCATTGAGAGGTCGCGGGCGGCGCGCTGCTCGGGGGTGATGATGCGGTCAATCTGCATGCCCTCGAGGATGGCGTAATGGAGGTCGTCGGCAGCGCGCGCGTAGATGTGTTTCACACCTAATTTCTTGAGGATGGCGACGGTTTTGACCGAGGCGCCGAAGTTCTCGCCGATGGCCACGATGACGAGGTCGACGCCCGTCAGAGGCAGGCCGCTGAGGGCTGCTTCGTCGGTTGAGTCGAGGATATAAGCCGTTGAGATGTATTCTTTGATGGAGTCGACGATGGTGGCGGAGCGGTCGGCGCCGATCACCTCGTGGCCCATGTCGGTGAGGTCCTTGGCGAGGTTCGAGCCGTAAATTCCGAGTCCGATTATCAGGTAGCGCATGGTTTTGGGAGGATTAGGGGTTATAATTCTTATAATTCTTATAATTCTTATAATTCTTATAAGATTTTATATAATTTATAAGATTTATAATTTATTTTGTACTTTGTATTTTGTATTTTTAATTTTTAATTTACTTTGTATTTTGTACTTTGTACTTTTAATTTATAATCAGGTTATCTTCGGGGAGGGTTATGGGTGGATTAGATGACTGTTTGACCAAGCCCATGAGGAGGGAGAGCAGACCGACGCGGCCAATGAACATGGCGGAGCAGAGGAGCGCCTTAGCGGCGGCGGGGAGGTCAGGGGTGATTCCGAATGAGGAGCCCACTGAGAAGAGCGCCGACATGGTTTCGAAGAGCACGGCGCGCACGGAGAGCCCCGGGGCAAGCACCAACATCAGCCCTGCATAAAGCGCGTAACTCAGCAAGGACAAGACGATTACGGCCTGGGCGCGGGAGAGCGACGCCGTGGAGATGCGGCGATTGAAGGCCGTGACGTAGCGGCGCCCGCTGACCACTCCGCGCAAATGCAACATGGCCGCGGCAAAGGTGTTGACCTTGATGCCGCCGGCGGTGGACTGCGAGCCGGCGCCGACCCACATCATAAACATCACCATCAGCAAAGTTACGGGCAAAAAACCTGCGGGACTAACACTTACGAAGCCCGAGGAGCGAGGAGTGGTGGAATTAAACACCCCTTGGACCAACTTCTGATAAGGCGACATGCCGGCCAAGGAGCCGTCCCACTCAAAGATGAGGAAGAGCAGGAAGGTCACTGCAAAAAGGATGGCGGTGGTGGTCAAGGCCACGCGCGTATTCATATTAAAGAGGTGGGGGTGGCGCGACGGGAGGTGGCGGCGGCGCAGGCGCGCCCAGAGGCGGCTGAGTTGCTCGCTGAGCGCATCCTTAGCGTTGACAAGGATGGGGAAACCGATGCCGCCGGCAATGACTAATGCGCTGACCACCAAGTAAATAATCTGATTGCCACGCATCAGCGCGACGTTAGCCATGCCGTCCGGGAGATTGGAAAATCCGGCATTACAGAAGGCCGAGAGGGAATGAAAAGCGGCAGTGCCCCACATTTCAAGGGGCGTCAAATCCGGGAAGAGCCCGCGGATGCTGAAAAAGACGGCCACGGCGCCGAGGGCCTCCACCACGAGGGTGAAGAGCAGCGTGTAGCCTAAAGTGGGGAGTAGAGAGTTGATTGTGCGCGAATAAAACATGTCGCGCACCATGAGTTGGGAATAAATGGAGGCGTTGCCGCTGAAAAAGAGCGCGAAAGAGCTGGTGATGGTCATGACTCCGAGTGCGCCGACCTGCATCATCACGGCGATAATCGAGAGCCCGAGGGGGGTGAACGTGGCGGAAACGTCGATGGAAGTGAGTCCGCAGATGCACACGGCGGAGGTGCTGACAAAGAGCGCATCCATGGGCGCAATACCGCTGACGGTGCACTTGGGCAGCAGCAAAAGGACCGTGCCGAGCCCAATAAAAAGCAGGAAGGAGACCGACAGAATCAGCGACGGATTGGTGCGCCGCCCGAGCGAGCGAATCAGCGCCCAGCAGATATAAACCGCTGAATAGACGGCAACTCCGATGGCAAGGAGGCGATGAAACCAAGCGATGTGAACGCCGATATGGACGAAGAAAATCAGGAGGATAGCTCCGTCGACAATCCACTTGAAAAGCTTGGTTTCGCGGCATGTTTCGCGGAATCGCAGCGTCAGATTAAAGAGGATATTGACCGCAAAAACCGCAAGGAAAGAGTCGAGCCACGGGGCGATTTTGCGGTAAGGAATCATCTCGTGGTCAAACCCGGCATAGAGGGTCAGGGCGGCGAGAGTGAGGATTGAGCAGACGACGGTCAGGACGTCGAGGATGCGTGAAAACAAACGCAAGGTGTCCGCGTGATGACGCGTAAACCTTGCGTAAGAGTGCGTTAATTTGGTCCAAAACCTCATAACGCGCGGTAGATTTTACTTTTTGTTGAGCTTGAAGCCGGCGCAGATGCCGTCGTAGCTCTTAAGGAGGTCGGTCACGCCCTTGACGGCGGTGGAGCCGCTGACGTTGCCCACCATTTCTACTACCTTGACGAGCTTGGTGACGTCAAACATCAGGCTCATCTGGCGTCCGGCGGTCATGGTGACGTAAGCCTTCATCTTGCCGGCGGGGATGGTGCCGAGGGCCTTGAAGTTGAAGTAAACATCGCCTGAGCCGTCGGTTTCGATGGTGCCGGAGGCGCTGATTTTGCCGCTCTTCATGGTGAAGGTCTTGTCTTCGTTGATGGTGAGGACCATTTTGTTGAGGCCGGCCGTCTTATAATAAGGTGCGAGCTTCGACTCGATGGTGCCGGCCACGGCTGAGCCGCCGGCCTTCTGGAGGAAGTTTTCAGACTTGAAGCATACCGCAGGAGAGGTGTAGGACCAGGTGCCGACCATGCTGTTGACGTCTACCTTGTCGGTAGAGAGGAGGCCGCCGACGAGGCCGCCCAGGACATCACCCAAGCCGCCGCCCTTAGAGGAGGATTGCTCAGTGGATGAGGAGTTTCCGCCGCCAAGGAGGGCGCCGAGGGGATTAGAGGCACACGCGCTGAGACTCACGCAGAGGGCCAGGGCAAGAATGAATTTTTTCATGTTGTGAATTAGTTGAATTATAGTTAATTAGTCGATTTTAACCACGAGAATGTTGGTGGTGCCCCAGAAGGCGTCGGGATTGGTGATCACGAGCGTGAGCTGGCCGTTAGAGGCGCGGTCTATGCGGTAACTGTCGGTGGGCTGGGAGGTCAGCACCTTCGCCTTTTTGGAGTCGAGGGGGATCACGACGAGCGAGCGACGGTCAGCGCGAGTCATGTAGCTCTTGTCAAAGTCAGAGGGGAGCACCTTGGTTTTGCGGAGGAAGCCGCCGCCTTCAATGATGTTGTGCTGCTTAAGCTCTGAGTTAGAACCGATTACGTAGTAAACGGCGTTGAGGTCAGAAATGGCGGCATTGAGCTCGGCCTCGGTCTGCTTCTGCACGGCATTGATGGAGTCCACTCCGGCGTTGAGGCCCGAGATTTCCGATTCGAGGGAGGCAATGTGGATGTTGGCCGATTCGAGTTGCTTCTGGAGGGTGGCCACGGTGGCAGCCTGCGAGTCGATTTGCGAGCGGAGGATTTCGATTTGCTGGCGGAACTTGGCGGAGACGCTCTTGTCGTTAGCGATCTGACGCTCAAGCTCTTCGATGCGCTTGCGGCGCTCCACGAGGCCGCGCTGAATGGCTTCCATCTGCTTGGCGATGTTGTCGCGAGCGGTTTCTGATTCGGAGTTAACTTCGGCGCCGACGAGCTTTTCGAGGCGAGTGATCTGCTCCATGCCGACGGTCACGTCATAAAGCATGGCAAAAAGGGAGTCTGCATTGGCCAAGGCCACCTGCAGGGAGTCGTCGAGTTGCGATTTGGGGTCTTTCTCTTCAGCTTCAGAGAGTTTCTTGTTTCCGCAAGATTGAACGGGGAGAAGAGCGGCCACTAACGCCGCAGCAATAAGGTACTTTTTCATTTTTCTGAGTCTTTATATTTGTTACGGTGTTCTGATTTCGGGGGCTCGGGTTTGCCACCTACAACTATAACAATTTCACCGCGCGGAGGGTTCACGGAAAAATGCTCGGCAAGCTCGGCGAGCGAAGCGCGGACAGTAGAATCATGCAATTTGGAGATTTCGCGGCTCACGGAAGCGGGGCGTTCGGGGCCACAAACTTCGGCCAATTCGCCGAGGGTTTTGACCAGACGGAGCGGGCTTTCGTAGATGGCGAAAGTGCGCGGCTCTTGGGCCAATTCCTCCAATCTGGTCCGGCGGCCTTTCTTTTGGGGGAGGAATCCTTCGAAGCAAAAGCGGTCAATGGGGAGGCCGGAATTGACCAGCGCGGGAATCAGCGCCGTGGGTCCCGGGAGGGTTTCGACGGGGATGTCGAGCTCGCGACAACGGCGCGAGAGCATAAATCCGGGGTCGGAAATTCCGGGGGTGCCGGCGTCGGAGATCAGGGCGATGGTTTCGCCGGCGGCAATGCGGTCGGCCAAGGAATTGACCGTGGAGTGCTCGTTAAATTTATGGTGTGCCATCATCGGCGTGGCTATCTCAAAGCGCTTGAGCAGGGGTGCGGATGTGCGCGTATCCTCGGCCAAGATGAGGTCGGCCTGGCCGAGCACGCTGACGGCCCTGGGGGTCATGTCTTCGAGATTACCCACGGGAGTGGGGACTATGTATAGCTTTCCGGGCATCAGAGAATCAGGGGTTTGTGGTCTGAGAATCGGAGAGTTACCTCACGGAAGAAGTCGCCCACGTCGGGGTCATCGACGTCGCGATTGAGGACGTTGGTCAGATAGGCATAGACTTCGTCGGCGGTGGTCATAGCTGAGATGGCGGCCATGGCATTAGCCATTCGCTCGGGGGAGTTTCCGAAGATGACTCGCTGGAAGCGGAATCGGTCGTTGAGGCTGAATTTGATTGCGGCCGACATGATGGGCGCCGGATTGGAGCAATCGGAGCTATCGGAATTATTGGAGCAATCGGAGCTATCGGAACAATTGGAGCAATCTGAGGGATCCTCTTCG
>CAZLMV010000077.1:0-9596 GCA_964560625.1 uncultured Bacteroides sp.
CGAAGGTCACGACGCCTGCGCTCAGGCCTAAGTGATGGCCCGTCAGCGGTTTGCGCTCGGCAGCGCGGCCAAACCAGCGCCTTACGCCGATGTCGCCGCCATAGTAGCGCCAATAGTGATGGGTGCTGTTTTTGTCCCACCAGGCGTAGTTCCAATTAGCTGTCACTGACCAGTTTCGGCCTACGTAAAACTCCGCGCCGAGGTTCGGAATCAGCGCCGCGTCATAGAGCATGTTGGTCTTCACGGCCATATAAAAAGGCTTCTGCGGCGCCGGCGTGGGGAAGAGGGCGAGGGCGGGCGCATCGAACTGAATATCAGTAGAGTAGGGGAGCAATCCGGGCGCCGTCACCGCCCCGCGCAGGGCCGGCTCATAGTCCACGAAAAGGCGCGAGAATCGCAGCGACGGGAACATGTGCTGATACATGTAGGAATACGACGGCAAAGCCTTGACCTTCAGCAGGTTGGCGGCATTGTCCGGCTCGCCGGCGGCAAGACTCGCGCAAATTTCGTCGATGGTTCGCAGGGTCTCGGTTTTTGCGGGCATCTGCGGGTCATTTTCAACCATTTGGCGCAGTCCGGCCCAGTCGCGGCCGATGAAATCAAACGTGGCGAGCGAGTCATTCAGCGCCGGGAAGCAGCTGAAAATAGCCTCCGCGCGCCGCTCCGAGAGGCTCCGGTTGATGGCCACGGACCCTTCGGGCGAGGCCGAGCCGACGACTCTGACGCTCTTCAGGCGCAGCCGCGGGTCTGACTCCATGCGTCGGCGCAGCGAGTCTATGCGCAGGCCATTTTGCTGATAATCAGCCTCTATCTGCGCGCGCCCTTGATGGAAATGCACCTCAGCCGAGTCGACAATCTCTGCCGCCTCAGCTCCGGTTCCAAAAAGGATCATCCCAATCATATAACAAACAGTTCTCTTCATTTCCCATAAAACGCTCCTCCCCCCCAAAAAGTTCCCGCCCCCTCCCCGCCCACTTTAAAAAAGTGCCACAATTGGCACTTTTTTAAAGTGGGGATGCGCAAAATGCACAGTAATGTGCATTTTGTCGCGCGGTAGCGCGCCCTTTGCCAGTCATATAATTCTTATAAATCTTATAAATCATATTCCGCAGCAAATTTTCTGACAAATTTTGCGGTTTTGGGGATTTTTGGGGGTTATCTTTGCAGCCGGATTAACCCTCAATTTCGTTTTTATGAAGAATTATTTTAGACATTCTACTTCTGAGCGCTCGCGCGCCAACATTATCAAGCTGCGGCGCCGCCATGGCGCTGCCGGCTATGGCATCTATCTGATGATCCTTGAGCGACTTGCGGAAGATCCGGCTCACGTTGCCGAGCTCGATTACGACATCTTGGCGTTTGATTTCCACGAGGATGTCGAGCTGATTCGCAGCGTGGTGGAGGATTTTGACCTCTTCGAAATCGACCTCGAGGCCGACACCTTTGCCCACGAAGAAATCACCCGCCAATTCACCCCCAAACCCAAGCGGGAAACCAAGCCATTGGACGACTTTATCGACCAACTCTCCGCCGACACTTACCGCCTAAATGCCCTCGCCACACCAAATTACACCACCGCCGACCGCATCCGCGCAATCCTCCGCACCTCCTTCCGCCGCAAAATCCTCGCCTCCCACGCCCGCATCCCCGACCCCGACACCCTCACCTCCCTCCTCCAAGCCCACCTTTCCGACTGCCTGAGAACTTAAAGTTCAATGACGCGGTCGCGGCGAAAGTCGGCGTGTTCCTCGGCAAAGACGTAGCCCAACTGGTTGGACACAATCTGTGTGCCGCCAATTTTGGCTTCAATATTGCGATGAGAATGTCCGTAGATCCAAAAGTCAATCGGGTGAGCTTCAATGAAATGGTTCAGGTCTGAGGTAAAGGCGGCATTGATTCTGCTCCCCTTGAATTCCTCGGCCATTAGGTCAAAAGAAGGGACATGGTGGGTCACCACGACTCGCTTTTTCGCCGTGCTCGTCTCCAGACTTCGCTTGATAAAATCCAGACAGCGCTGATGTTCGTCGTTGAATCTGTCCCAGGTTAGGCGCCCTTCGCCATTGTCAATGCGGCGAAAATCGTTGACGCCATGCTCCACGAAATAAGCCTCCGCAGGGTGGATTCTTGACCAAAGAGTCGACATAATGAAGTCAACATCTCCAATCCGGATGACCTTATTATATACGGCATGGACGTTAGGGCGGATTTCTTGACTCCATCCTTCGGTCAGAAGGTTGATGTCATAGTGCATGTAGAGTTCATGATTGCCGGGGACGACGTATGTCTCCTTGAAATTTTCGGCACACCAATCCCAAAATGGATGGTTCTGATAGATTTCATGCCCGAGATAAGCAATGTCGCCCGCCAAAACGAGTGTATCCCCTTTTGGCAACAAAGGGTTTTCGCGCAGCCAGCGGCTATTGTCGTTAAACTCCAAATGTAAATCTGATGCAAACTGTATCTTCATTGTTCTATCCTATAAAAACTTGGGAGCGTCTCCAGGTAGATTCTTATTGCAGCCTCCGAGCTGCGAAGTGCGTCTTGCAGCGACTGATTCGGGAGGGTGGCTAATAATCCTTCTGAAAACTCATTGATTGTGTTAACTATTTCTTGCTCAACGCTTGCGCCATCGCCGGGCGTTAAGGTAGTGATTAGTTTGATCACATCATTTCGATGTTTTAGAATATCCTTTGTGTTGACCTGTTTGCCGGATTCCTTATCAGCAATAAGATTCAGGTAAGCGCGAGCTTTTAAAGCCATCAGGGCTAAGGGCGACGCATAACGCAAGCCGTTGCTGACAAACGAGTTCCGAACAGTAAGGTTGTAATAAGGTTCGTCAAGGATTATCGTAGACAGGCTTGACACCGGGCCGTCAATCGGCAGGGGCTCCGTGTGTGATTCAGAGGAGAAGATATCGTTGTGGCGTGATAATAACTCAATCTTTACGGGATATCCGATTTTGCCATTATCAAAACTGTATAAAACGTATCTTCGCTCTCCTTCCTTGTGATTTCTGACCCCGGGTCGGTAATCGCCTTCTGCAATGAAGGTCCAGAATGCCCGGGCGAATTCAGAGGTCATGTTCTCCACGATAACCACGATGTCAATGTCCATCGTGGTCCGCGGGCGCATTTCCGAGTCTTTGAGCACTTCATCGCAGGCGGTACCGCCTATAATCACGAAATTATCGGAGAAGTCTGCGAAGTGAGTTCTAAATTTTTCGAGTCCTTTTACCATTTTATTTCGTTTAGCATTGTTTCAAGTTCTTTTTCCACTCTCGGGTCATTGTCGTCCTTCAGGGTCAGGTAAAGCGAGAGTTTGTCTACATAGGTTCCCGAAGAAACGGGCGGATATTTCCATGCCTCAACCCGTTGCGCCTCTTCGTAGGGGGATAAGGTCATGCCGCTCGCCTTGAGTTCGTCGTCGGTGAGCACCCGAGTCGGCACTTCTTCGCCGCTGAGCATCGAGTACTGCGCCAAGGCTTCGATACCTCCGATTTTCCCTTCAGTTAGGGGCGCAGATGTGTAGCCGCTGCGTTTTATGGGGTTGGTGAGATATTTTTGCGCCTCGTCCCATAGTTTGCGACCATTGAGGGTGAAATGCAATCGTTTAGTGCGGTTTGATTCTGTGGTGATTTCCGCAAGTCCGCAGGCTTTTAGTTGCCGCAGGGATTTGGCGATGGTCACGTAGTGATAAGGTGTAATTTCGCTTATTTCGCTGATTGACATGCTGTTAATATTGCGCTGCTGGAGGTGGAAAAGTAGAATGTATTGCGTCGATGGATAAAATTTGGAGGTCGTCTCTTCGCGGCTCATCCGCCGATTTGACAGCAGCGTCGGCAAAAAGGCAAACTGATTTCCAACCACAAAATATACCCCTCGGTCAACCAAGCGGTCGCGCTCGTTGGTGGTCATGCGGTCGAAATAAAACACTGCCGGCATGCCGGTTATGGCCTCTATTTTCCGGGCAATATTGCTGCGTTGCAGGGGTGAGTGGTCATCTTTCCCCTTGGCCAACAGAAGCAGGAGGTTTTGGCCATTCATGGCAAACCGAAATAGCTCAAACTCGATAACGAGTCCGAGCCACAGGCCTTTAATTTCGCTCCTTTCGGGGCGGGTCAGCCGGATGGGTTTTCCTGCGATGGTTATATTATCCATGTTTTTGTATTGTTATACGCATGTCGTATAATAGTGCAAAATTACGGATAATTTATTGAAATTGCAAATTTTAGGTCTGGAAAATTGGGTTTATTTGTTCCAGTCGTGTTTGAAGACGAGGCCGAGGCCTTGGGTGGTGAGGGCGGTTTTGACGTAGAGGTTGCGGTCGTTGAAGTGGTTGTAGGCCTTGAGGCGCCATTTGCCGGTGCGGTTGAGGAGGTATTCCACGTCGAAGTCGCCGATGAACTGGTTGTTGTTCAGCGACTTATCGCGATAGCCGAAGTTGCCGTTGAGCAGCAGGCGATTGTTGAGCAGCGTCGACGACAGGGCCACGTCCACCTCCAAGTCCGAGAAATCGCCCGCATCGGAGCGCAAACTCGGCGCCACGGAGAATTTGTTGCTCAGCCCTCCGAGGATGTTGCTCAGCTGCGACGAGATGGTTCCCGACGCTAATGACGCCAATTCGTTGCCCTTGGTTGCCCCGGCCATATAGTCCGGCGTGTAGAAGCGATTGAGGGCTAACAGATAGATTATCTGGCGGTTCATCATCTCTTCGGTCGACACTATGGAGCGCACCTTGCGCTTGACGTCAGACGTCAGCGTCGGAAAATCGAGGTCAAAGGAGATGTCGGGGCTCTGGAGGTCGCCGCCAAGGTTCAACACCGCCTGCACGGGCACGTTGGTGCGCTGAATCTCCTTGTCGTGGAGAAACGAGTCGTCGAGGTCGCTCAGATTGGCATTGAGCTGATAGGCCGCCGAGACGTTGAGCGCCGCCGCAAGGGGATCGCCATGGAAGGAAACTACCGAGCCGTCGCGGATGGAGAAGTTCTTGATAATGATGTCCTGGAGTGTGAAATTATAGTCGCCGCGGTTGATGCGATAGTCGCCATAGAGGCGCATTTCGTCGTTGGCCGACTCATAGATGAAGTCCATGTGTCCGGCGCCGAAAGCGGTGATTTTGTCGCCCGCAATCGGGTCCATGACGAGGTTGATTTTCGCCTCGGGGGTCACGTCCACGCGGATTTTGATGCCGAAGGAAGCGGGCGTTTCCGCAAGGAGCTTCTTGCGCTTCATGATCTCTTCAAAGCGCTTGTTAACCTTCAGGCGGCTCTTGACGGCCATCTCCAGCGAGTCAGCCGCCGAGGGCCCGGCAGCGTCGCGGAAGGTCAGGAAGTCATAGACGGCGGCCTGCTCCGAGTCAATCAGCGCGAAGGTGAATTCCGAGCCGGGGGCCGTGAGCATGTCGGCGGAGATTTCAACCTTCCCCGTGTGGCCCTTGATGGCGGCGGTGCCGGTGCCGTAGACCGAGCCATACCACATTTCATCGCCCGTCGGCGCCAAGTCCAGCACTTGCAGACCTCGGGCGTCAGTCACCCGGAAGTTGAAGTCCGTCTCGATGAAGTGGTCATGGGTCAGTAAACCGTTGAGTTTGGCGGAGTTACCGTGGGAGTCGTGGACGGCAATGTCGTTGAGCTCGATGCGCCCGGGGCGGATGTGGACGGAGTCGGTGGCGTGGTAAGTGACACCCGTGTAGCCCACTTTGAGCGAGAAATCGTCGGCATAGAGGTCGCCTTCAAGGTCGATCATCACGAACGACCCGAAAAGGCGCGCATGGCCCGAGGCGCGACCCCCGATGTCGTCACACCATGAGGCCAAGAATGGCTGCATGAAACTCGTCGGAATCCGGTGCGCATCAAACTGAATGTCAAGGTTTTGACTGATGGGATAGATGACGCCGTCAATCTTCGCGCCCGAGCCTTCCGCGCCCTTGACCAAGGCGCCGAGCAGGATGCCTTTGGAGGCGGGGTCCCAGGCCGCGCGGATGTCGGCGTTGCCGAAGACGCAGTGATTATAGCTGAAGTCCTTGACGTAGAGGTCGTTAGTCTGGAGAATCGGCGCGGAGGTGAGCAGCGAGCGGGCGGTGACGGTGCCTAAGGCAGTGCCGCCGAAGGTTACTTGCGGGCCGAGGTTGAGCGTGGCAAAAAGGTAATCGAGGTCGATGTTTTCAAGTCTAACTGACAGTACGTCAGCTGAATCGGGCGACGCCACGCCGCGAATCACGGCCTGCTGCCCGGGCCCGTCAACGACCAAGCTACCCACTACGATAGACTTTCCGCGGGCGCCGATGTAGGCCGGATTGATGGTCCAGAGGGCGTCGTTGAACACCATCTCCGACTCGCCGATGTTGACGTCCGCGCCCCCCGGCAGGGGCTTGGCCGAGAAGTTCACGGCGCCGTCAAAGCGCTTGTCGGAGTCCACATTCCAGGCCAAGGAGCTTGCTGCAACTCCCTGATTGATATCTGATTGCAGATAGAAATTCATTTGGCGGCCAAACTTATTGTCCGTGGCGGCGCGCGCCGAGAGGGAGCCCTTTTCGCCCCCTTTGAGGGCAATTTCGGCTTCGCGGACAAGTTTTTTGCCCACTTGCAGATAGGGCATCCGGATGGCCACGTCGGCGGCGTTCTCCCGGGCGTCAAAGCGGCCGTCGAGGTCCACGTCGAATAGCGGCCTAACCGGCAGATTGACAAGGTCAAACAGGGGCGAATCCTCGTGGATGGTGGCCTTCAGCCGGAAGTCATTGCCCGCGCCTGCGGAGTCCGCCGGCGTGCCGAAAAAGAGCTGCGGGAAGGTTGCGGCGGCAAGGCGGCGGCAGTCAGTGGGGAGGGTTTTGACGTCGATTTTGCCGTCGGCGTTGAGGGTCAGAGGACCCGATTCGAGGTTGATGAAATTTTGCTCGGAAGCTAAGTCAAAGTCCAGTGCCATAGGGCGTTCCGAGTACTTCACCCCCGAAGAATCATTGACATATTTCAGTTCATTGATCTTGAGGAACCCTCGCGGATGCATCGGGTCCGGGCCTTCAAATTGGCCCATCATCGTGCCGGAAAGCGCGAAGCCCGGGTGATTCTTCCAGAGGCCTAACTTGTCGGGAACCAAGCGGTTAAGGACCATGCTGACGCCGCCTTTCATCTCACCCGGTTCTAAGCCGGCAGCGAGGTTGACTTCGCCCGAAATGAGAGAATCCTTGACACTCACTGAAGCGAAATAGGCTCGTTGCTTGAATTCACCCGACGCTGTAATCTCCTGAAAATCATGGCCTCGCCAGCGAATTGACTCGATATTCAGGTCAGCTGAGCCTCCGGAGCGCGCCAAGTCAAATGAGGCGTCAAACGAAGCCTCACCGAGTTCCCGGCCGGGCAGCAAAGCGTTGAGATTCAGGTCGATAGCGCTGGCAGAGCCTTCCAAGCGGCCGCGGTCGAGCGACGCGATGAGGTCCACGGCGCCTAACTCCGTGGCCAACTGCGCATCGAGCTCCATCACGCCGCCGTCAATGCGGTGGGCCGAGCCGCTCAGGGTCACCTCCCCGGCGTTGCGAAGCAGGTTTTGCGCCGGCTGGGGCAGTTCCGTGAACGCTCCGGCAATGCGGCTGATTTCTTCGCCCGAGGAGGCGAGGGTCAGGCGCGTCACCGTCTGCTCGCGGCGATTGCCAAACCCTTGCAGATTAAGCATTTCGCCGACGCTGAGGTTGATGGCGTTGAGATGCAGCGAGTCGCGGAAAATCTGCGCGGAGCCGCTGAGTTTGATGGTGTTAGCAAGGATTTTCGGGTCAAAGGGGAGCACGGCGGCCAAGTCGCGCAGATTGACTTGCGAGCCGGAGAGCAATTCCACGGTGCCGACCTCGGGCGTTTGGAGCGCCAAGGCCATGTCGGCAAACTTCAGTGCCGACGAGGGCATGCGCAGGGTTAAACCGTTGATAGTCAGCCGCTCGGGTGTGTAGACCACGTCGCCGCTCAGTCGGCTTAGGGTCAGACCTCCCGCCTCGCGAAATTGCAGGCGGCGCAGGCGCACACTGACGCTGTCGCGGCTCACTCGCGGCGCATTGATGTCGGCGTTTAAGCCGGTAATTCTCAGGTGGTTAAAGTCCGTGCCGTCGGCGGTTCCCGCCTGGTCGAGGACGTCATAATCGGCCCGTCCGCCGCGAATCACCACCGTCTGCACCGCCAAGTCAAAGTTCATCGGCGGTTTGGAGCCGTCGCCCTTTAGCGCCCGGATTATGGGGTCGACATTTAGCGGGGCGCCTACCGAGTCGCGCCGCAGGGCCACGTGAGGATCCATCAGCACCACGTCGGTAATGACTATGCGCCGCTTAAACAGCAAGTCTTGGAGGCTGAATCCGGCGGTTAACTCATTGAGCTGCAGGACGGTGTCGGCCGGGGCGACGCTTACGGAGGCATCGCGCAGAATTAGGCGAGTGAAGGGCTCAATGTCGAGCTCGCGGATACTCACCCGGGCGTCCATCAGCGCCGAGAGTTGCTGCTCCGCTTCTTGACGCAGTTTATCCCTTACCGGGCTGAGCCACAGCGAGGTATAGATTAAAACGGGTATCCCCACCGCCAACGACAGCAGGGACACCAGTATAGTGCGAATTATTCTATAAGTCCACCTCACAGACCGCGTCCGTGGCAGTTCTTATACTTTTTGCCGCTGCCGCAAGGACAGGGATCGTTGCGGCCCACACGCGGCGCGGCCTTAACGGGCTGGGGCGCAGGGCGTTGACCTTGCTGAGCCGAGGCGGCCTGACGCTGGGCGTTGGCGCCTTCGTAGGCTTCGGCCTTGGAGGCATTGTAGCGGGAATAGTCGGTCTTGACGGCGTTGGCGCGCTGCACTTCGGGCTGCGGCTTGGCCGGGGCGGCTTGCTGCTGTTCTTGCTGCTGCTCAGGGCTTTGGGCCGGTGCCGGGGGAGCCTGGCGCACGTAGATTTGGCCGCGCATCAGTGCTGCCGTGGCCTTGTCGTTGAGTTTCTTGAGCATCTCCTCAAAGAGGTGGAAGGACTCAACCTTGTAGATCACTAACGGGTCTTTCTGCTCGTAGCTGGCGTTTTGCACGCTCTGGCGCAGGTCGTCGAGCTCGCGCAGGTGTTCCTTCCAGAGTTCGTCGATGCAGGCGAGCATCAGCAGCTTGTGCCATTCGGTCACGATGTTTTTGCAGCCGTGGTCCACGCTTTCCTTGACGTTGACAATCAGGCGGAACAGGCGTTTGCCGTCGGTGATGGGCACCTGAATGATTCCCTCATAGTGCTGATTTTCATAGAGATCCGTGATTACGGGGAGGGCCACTTCGACGATGCGCTCGCTCTTGCGGTTCATGGTTTCAATGGCGGCGGCATGGAGGGCGGTGATTTGCTCTTCCTTGCTCATGTTCCGGTATTCGGCCTCGGTGAAGGGGGCGTTGATTGTCATCAGCGTCATCAGCTCGTGGTTGAGGTGCTCGTAGTCGCCGGCCACGTTCGGTTCGTGCTCATTGACAAGGTTTTCCACCACGTCGTAGAGCATATTGTTGATGTCGATGCCGATGCGCTCACCCTTGAGGGCGTGCTGGCGGCGCGAGTAGATGTAGGTGCGCTGCTTGTTCATCACGTCGTCATACTCGAGCAGGCGCTTG
>CAZLMV010000078.1:0-9510 GCA_964560625.1 uncultured Bacteroides sp.
CCACCGACGTCGTCGAAGCCACCCTCACCCTCAACCCCGACCTCTCCCGCACCCTAACCTGGACCTAACCACCCCCAATGAACACCTACTCCCAAATTAACATTATGATAGTCTTTGGCGTGAAAAACCGCCAAAGACTTCTTATTTCTGAAATCCGCCCCAAGGTTTATGCAGCAATAACAAAAATAATCCTTGACCACGGAAAAGGATCCAAAGTAATTGCTATCGGCGGAGTTGATGACCATGTTCATATTCTAATCTCCCTCTCTTCCTCAATTACGCTCTCTGACCTTATAAGAGAAATTAAAAGCCGCTCCTCCAGATGGATTAATGACCAACGCCTTATCCCATTCCATTTCGAATGGCAAAAAGGATCCGGCGCATTCAGCTATTCCCAATCCCACCGCCAATCCGTCATCAATTACATCAACAACCAAGAAGAACACCACCGCATCAAAACATTCCGCGAAGAACTCGAAGCCTTCTTCGCCGCCTACGACCTCCCCGTCAACCCTCGCGACCTCCCTTAATCCCAAACTCCCCCCAAAAAAGACCTCCGGACAAAAAACATCGCCCTCCGCAAAAGACCGCCGAACGGCGGGCGCAGCCATTGGTAGCCCCACGGCTTGCCGTGGGGGTTACAAACAAACACACATTCTGCGGCCGCCGGACGGCGGTCGTGGCCCCCTCGCGACAAAACGCCATGACCGCCGTCCGGCGGCCAATCCCGGGGGGATCGCCCATACACCCCACGGCAAGCCGTGGGGCTACCATCGCCCGCACCGCCTACCGGCGGCGCCCCCTCCACCATCATCTCGCCATCCACCACACCGCCTACCGGAGGCACCCCTTACCCCACAAACGAAAAGACCGCCAGACAAAAACTTCGCCCTCCCCAAAAGACCGCCGAACGGCGGGCGCAGCCATTGGTAGCCCCACGGCTTGCCGTGGGGGTTACAAACAAACACACATTCTGCGGCCGCCGGACGGCGGTCGTGGCCCCCTCGCGACAAAACGCCATGACCGCCGTCCGGCGGCCAATCCCGGGGGGATCGCCCATACACCCCACGGCAAGCCGTGGGGCTACCATCGCCCGCACCGCCTACCGGCGGCGCCCCCTCCACCATCATCTCGCCATCCTCCTCACCGCCTACCGGCGGCGCCCCGCCGTACACCCCGCAAAGCCACCTCCCCGCAAAAAAAATCCCGGTGGGATTTCACCGCGGTTAACCCCGGGTTGGGCGCCAGCCCTACCCGGGGTCTCTATAACTAACTTCCCTGCTACCCCGGAGGGGTTGCACCATCCCCCGAAACTCCAAATTTTGGTTAAAATTTTGGTTAAAAACTTATAAATTTTGGTTAGGGGTGGGATATTTGCGAAAATTATTGTAATTTTGCACGTTGATATGTTATATCCATTTCTTAATTACAATGAACTTTAAACCCTTACGATTCATCATAACCGCGCTGATTACCAGCGGATTAATATGCTCGTGCAACAAGGATTCCGACGAATCCAAAGCCGAAGAAGTACTGACCGACGTCGGCACCTCATCCACCATCGTCAGCTCTTTTTCGCTAAAATCCAACTATAAACTCCTCGTGGGCCTCGATTCCGTCTTCTTCAGCATCGATCAGGTCAACGCACGCATTTTTAACGCCGACTCCCTCCCCGAAGGCACCGACGTGCGCAAGCTCCAGGTCTCCATCGGCGCCCCCTCGTCGGCCTCGTCCGTCCAAATCATCATGCCCAGCCGCTACGACGGACGCGACACCGTGATCAACTACCTCAAAAACCCCAACGACTCCATAAACTTCAGCCAGGGAGGCGTGATGCTCCGCGTGAACTCCGCCAATAACGAACACGAACGCGTCTACACCATCAACGTCAACGTCCACAAAGTCAAGGCTGACTCCCTGCAATGGCAAACCACCCGCCGCACTCTCCCCTCCACGCTCTCGCCCCGCGCCAACGCTGAAAAATCCGTCAAATTTGCCGACAAATACTTCTGCCTCACCGCCAATTCCGCCGGCCAGGCCCAAATGGCCGTGAGCACCGATCCCCTTACGGATCAATGGGATATCAAGCCCGCCACACTCCCCGCCGGCGCCCGCGTAGAAACCCTCTGCGCCACCACTGACGCCCTCTTCCTCCTTGCCGGCACCGATCTCTACCGCTCGGCCGACGGCCTCTCATGGACCTCCACCGCCTCCTCCGGATGGACATGGCTCTATGGCGACTACGGCGACCAAGTGCTTGGCGCTCAGGGATCTAACTGGGCGCTCTACCCCTCCGGAACTTCGGGCGTAATCCCCGCCGACATGCCCGTCAGCGGCACCTCGGCCCTCTGGACCTACACCGACGAATGGTTCATCTACCCGCAAGCCATCTTTGCGGGCGGCGTCACGGCCTCCGGCGCCCTCAGCGGCGACGCCTGGGGCTTCGACGGCACAGGCTGGGGCCGACTGACCTCTCGCGGCTCCCTCCCCGCCGCCGAGGGAATCACCCTGTTCCCCTACTTCACCTTCCTCAGCGGCAACAATAAATTCTACGTCATCACCAAACATAGCTGCTGGATTGCCCTCGGCGGCAAATTGGCCAACGGCACCCTTAACACCAAGGTTTACACCAGTTTAGACAATGGCGTGACCTGGCGTCAGGCCGCCTCAACGCTCCAGCTTCCCGAAGCCATCGGCCCCCGCTATGGCGCCTCCGTGATCTTAGACGACAAGACCTTTGGCCCCGGCAGCCGCGCCATCGCCCCCATCACCCAATGGGATGCCCCTTACGTGATCCTCTCCGGCGGCCTTACCGCAAAAGGAGTACTCTATAACGAACAATGGACCGGCGTTATCAACCGCCTGACATTCAAACCCTTGCAATAATCCTCGCCCGACAAAAAGTGACCCTCGCGAAGCGCTACATATTGCTCCCGTTGCTGCTGATAATCAGCGCCCTCGGCGCCCTGCGCGCCCAGGATTCCGACGATGCCGACTCCTACAAGTTCGACATCGGCCTCGGCTTGGGCATGAGCGGATATTTGGGCGACATCAACGAAAGCAACATGTTTCGCCACCCCGGATTCACCGGCCAACTCAGCTTCCGCTACCTGCTGCCGGACTATCGATGGGCCATCCGCGGCGTCCTCACCGCCTCCCAACTCAAAGGCAACTCGGGCGATTTCACCAACTGGCTCCCCGGCGAGACCCCTTACAGCTTCTCATCCATGGTCTATGACCTCGGCGGCCGCGTGGAATTCAACTTTTTCCCCTACGGCATCGGCGAGACCTTCAAGAAACTCAAGCGCTGGACGCCCTACGTGGCCGTCGGCGTGGGTGTCTGCATGGCTTCGGCCAACGGCACTTACGTCACGGCCTCCATCCCCTTGGCTGTCGGCGTCAAATATAAACCGCGCAAACGCCTGAACCTGATGCTCGAATTCTGCGTCAGCAAAACCTTGGGCGACCATCTTGACGGCCAACTCTCTGACCTTCAAGGAATAAAAAGTAGTTTCCTCAAAAACACGGACTGGCACAACGGCCTCCTCCTGAGCCTAAGCTACGAGTTTGGCCGCCGCTGTTCCACATGTCATTACGTCGATTAACCCCATTATCACCCATAACCCACAGAAAATGAGTCTCGAAGACAAGAGAAATCAGATAGACCCCACAAAGGTGCCCGCCCACGTAGCCATCATCATGGATGGCAACGGCCGATGGGCCAAAGCGCGCGGCCTGGACCGCAGCGAAGGCCACGTGCGCGGAGTGGACACCGTGCGCAGCATCACTGAAATCGCCTCTGAAATCGGGGTTAAACACCTGACTCTCTACACTTTCAGCACTGAAAACTGGAATCGCCCCTTGGCCGAGGTCAACGCCCTGATGACCTTGGTCGGCATCGCCATTGCCCGCGAAACTCCGGACCTCATTAAAAATAACGTGCGCCTGACCATGATGGGCGACCTCGACCGTCTCCCCGCCGAGACCCGCGCCATGCTCGACGGCTGCATCGCCCAAACCGCCGCGTGCACCGGCCTCCAACTCAACCTTGCCATCAGCTACTCCAGCCGCTGGGAAATCACCGAGGCCGTGCGCAAAATTGCCCTCCAAGTGGCTGACGGACAGCTCGCTGCCTCCGACATCACCCCCGAAACCATCAGCCGCGCCATGGCCGCCCCCGAGATGCCTGACCCCGACCTGCTCATCCGCACCGGCGGCGACTATCGCATCTCGAACTATCTGCTCTGGCAGCTCGCCTACTCCGAACTCTACTTCTCACCCCTCTTCTGGCCCGACTTCGGCAAGGAAGAATTCCTCGACGCTATCCTCACCTATCAACTGCGCCAACGCCGATTCGGCCTCACCGGCGACCAAGTAACATCCACCACGAAATGAACCTCCCGCATATGCTCAAACGCTTATCCCTGATAATAACCGTAGCGCTCTCTGCCGCCCTTTCTGCCGCCGCTCAGAATGACACCATCCTGAACCCGCAGGTGATCTACACGGCTATGCCCAAGGTCTACACCATCGCCGGAATCGAAGTGACCGGCGCCGACAATTATCTGCCCGAAATAGTCAAAAACTATGGCGGACTCCGCGTTGGCGACCGCATCGAAGTGCCCGGCACGGAGCTCACTAACGCCGCAAAGCGACTCATGGACCAAAAACTCTTCTCGACGGTCAAAATCAACGTCCTCAAGACCGTCGGCAATGAGATTTGGCTCGAATATGCCCTGCGCCAGCAGCCCCGAATCCACGAGGTCAACTACATAGGCATGAAGAAAAACGAGCGCGACGACATCATCGAAAAGCTCCACCTGACCAAGGGAAACCAGATCACCCCCGACATTGTCAACCTCATCAAGCAGAAAATCGGCGAATATTATCGCGGAAAAGGTTACAATAACGCCAAAATAGACGTGCAACTCGTCGACGCCCTCGGCGCCCCCAACGAGCAGATTGTCAACATCACCATCGACAAATCCAATAAGGTCAAGGTCAACTCCATCAACTTCACCGGCAACGACGTCTTCACCGACCGCCAGCTGCGCAACGCCATGAAGAAAACCAACCTCAACAGCGACCTCATCAAGCTCTTCAGCCAAAAGAAATTCACCGAGGCCGACTATGAGGCCGACCTCGACCGAATCCTCGAAAAATATAACGAACACGGCTATCGCGACGCCACAATCACGGCCGACTCCGTAGTGGCCAACCCCAACGGCAAAGTCGACATCTACATCACCCTCGACGAAGGTAAAAAATACTATATCAGAGACATAACCTGGGTGGGCAACACCGTCTATCCCAGCGACCGCCTCCAGCAAGCCCTCGACATGAAGCGCGGCGACGTCTACAACCAAAAGCTCCTGAACAAGCGCCTGCGCGAGGACGATGACGCCGTCAGCAACGCCTACTATAATCAAGGCTACATCTTCTCCCACATCGACGAAGTGGAGCGCACCATCGACGGCGACTCCATTGACTTAGAAATGCGAGTGATCGAAGGCCCCCAGGCGCGCATTAACGCCGTGAATATCAACGGCAACGACCGACTGTACGAAAAAGTGGTGCGCCGCGAATTGCGCACGCGCCCCGGCCAGCTCTTCAGCCGCGACGACCTCATGCGCTCGGCCCGCGAAATCATGCAGATGGGCCATTTTGACCCCGAAAGCGTCAACCCCGACGTGCAGCCCAATCAGGACGACGGCACCGTAGACATCAACTGGAACCTCGTCTCCAAGGCCAACGACCAAATCGAGCTCTCCTTAGGTTGGGGCCAGACCGGCCTCATCGGTAAAGTGGGCCTGAAATTCACCAACTTCTCCATCCGCAACCTCTTCCATCCCTCTACGTATAAGGGACTTATCCCCCAGGGCGACGGCCAGACCTTCTCGCTGAGCGTGCAGACCAACGCCCGCTATTATCAGGCCTATCAAATCAGCTTCCTCGACCCCTGGTTTGGCGGCAAGCGACCCAACGCCTTCTCCGTGACGGCCTTCTATAGCCGCACCACCGGCATCTCCGAGCGCTTCTATGGCAAAAACTACATGAACGCCATCAATAATTACGGCTACGGCTACAACTACGGCTACGGCAGCTATGGCTACGGCTACGGCGACAGCAACTCGCTCTATCAAGACGCCTACGACCCGAATAAATGGCTCCAGATGGCCGGCGTCACCGTCGGCTTCGGCAAGCGCTTGAACTGGCCTGACGACTACTTCACCTTCAACGCCGACCTGACCTATAACTACTACGGCCTGAAGAACTGGCCCTACCTCTACTACATGCAGAACGGCTCGTCTCACTCCTTGGTGCTCGGCCTCTCGCTGGCCCGCAACAGCATTGACAATCCGCTCTACACCCGCCGCGGCTCCTCCTTCCAGGTCTCCCTGCAGATGACTCCTCCGGCATCCCTCTTCATGCCCCACACTAACTGGGCCAAGCTCGCCGAAAAGGATGACGAAGCCTCCAAAAAGCAGCTCTACAAGTGGATTGAATACTGGAAACTCCGCTTCCACTCAAAGACTTACACCCCGCTGACCAACCCTGACGGCAAATACACCTTAGTGCTGATGACCCGCGCCGACTTTGGCCTCATCGGCTCCTGGAATAAGTATCTGAAGACCCCGTTTGAGACCTTCTACGTGGGCGGCGACGGCATGTCGGGCTCTTACACCTACGCCACCGAGACCATTGCCCTGCGCGGCTATGAAAACGGCGCCTTAACTCCCAGAAACCAAGCCTCTTACGCCTACACTCGCTTTGGCGTCGAGCTTCATTTCCCCTTCCTGCTGCAACCGACCACGACCATCTATGGCCTCGCCTTTGCCGAAGCCGGCAATGCCTGGACCTCCGTCAAGGATTTCAACCCCTTCCGCGTCAAGAGGTCGGCCGGCGTCGGTCTGCGCGTGTTCCTCCCCATGGTCGGCATGCTCGGCATCGACTGGGGCTACGGCTTTGACCGCGATATTGCCAACAACAAGATCGGCGGCAGCCACTTCCACTTCGTTCTCGGTCAGGAATTCTAAACCTTTTGCCCGTTCATTTGTCTATACATAAACCCTCAAAACTAATGAATATGAAAAAAATACTGACATTCGTGCTCTTGGCCGTGGCTTGCGCCGCCGGAGCCTCCGCCCAGAAGTTTGCCCTGGTCGACATGGAGTATATCCTCAAGAATTACCCTCAGTATGAAATGGCCAACGAGCAGCTCAACCAGCTCTCCCAGCGCTGGCAGCGCGAAGTGGAAACCAAGGCCGCCGAAGCTGAAAACCTCTATAAGAACTACCAGAGCGACATGGTGTTCCTGACCGACGACCAAAAGAAAGCCAAGGAAAAAGAAATCATGGCCGCCGAAAAAGCCGCCACGGAGCTCAAATATAAATACTTCGGCCCCGAAGGCGAACTCTATCAGAAGCGCCAGACCCTGATGCAGCCCATCCAGGACGAAATCTATAACGCCATCAAGAAGATTTCCGACGAACGCGGCTATCAATGCGTCTTTGATCGCGCATCGTCGGCCAACATCGTCTTCGCCTCGCCCAAAATCGACATCTCTAACGAGGTCCTCGACAAGTTAGGATACTCTAAATAAGCAAATTAAATCACATAAAAATAACCAAACAAAACGTACTAAAAAAACTATGATTAAGAAAATTCTCGTGGCTCTTGCCATCGCTCTCCCCTCAATGGCTTTCGCTCAGAAGTTTGCCGTGGTCGACACCGAAACCATCATGACCGCCATGCCTGAAACCAAGGCTGCCGAAGAAAAAATCCAGCAGGCCTCAAAGACCTATCAGGACGAGTTTGACAAGCTCAACGAAGAAATCAACAAGAAATACTCTGAATATCAGGCTCTTCCGGAAGACACCCCCGCCAGCATCCGCGAACGCCGCCAGCAGGAAATCCAGGAACTCGCCGAAAAGGTGCAGCGCTTCCAGGCTCAGGCCCAGCAGGACCTCGAACGCCAGCACATGCAGCTGCTCCAGCCCATTCAGGAAAAGGTCCTCAACGCCATTAAATCCGTAGGCGCCGAAGGCCAGTACACCATGGTGTTCCCCAACGGAGTGTCGCTCTACACCGGCTCTGACGTCATCGACATCACCAACGCTGTTAAGGCCAAACTCGGCATCTAATGAACGTCCTTGACCGATTCTTAGACTATGTCAAGTTCGACACTCAAAGCGACGAACTGACTAATCTCTGGCCCTCCACGCCCGGACAATACAAGTTTGCCGAGTATCTGCGCGGCAAGCTCGAGGAAATGGGCCTGCAGGACATCACCCTCGACGAGAATGGCTACCTCATGGCCACTCTCCCGGCCAACACTGACAAGGCCCTGCCCACCATCGGCTTCATTGCCCACATGGACACCAGCCCGGACATGAGCGGCCGCCACGTCAAGCCCCGCATTGTCAGCGCCTATCCCGGCGGCGACATCACCCTCAACGAGGCCGAAGGAATCATCCTGTCGCCGCGCGAGTTCCCCGAGTTGGAACATTATCTCGGCCAGGACCTCGTAGTGACCGACGGAACGACCCTGCTCGGCGCCGACGATAAGGCCGGCATCGCCGAAATCATGGCCGCCGTGGAGTATCTGCTGCAGCATCCGGAAATCAAACATGGCAAGGTGCGCATCGCCTTCAACCCCGACGAAGAGATTGGCCGCGGTGCCCATCGCTTCAACGTCGAAGAGTTTGGCTGCGAGTGGGCCTACACCATGGATGGCGGCGAAGTGGGCGAATTAGAGTATGAAAACTTCAACGCTGCAAGCGCCAAAATCACCTTCCTTGGCCGCAACGTCCACCCCGGATATGCCAAGCACAAGATGGTCAACTCGCTGCGCGTGGCCACTCAGTTTGCCATCATGCTTCCCCGCTGGGAAACCCCGGAACACACCGAGGGCTACGAAGGATTTTATCACCTCGTGGGCATGCAGGGCACCGTCGAAAAGACCGAGCTGACCTACATTATCCGCGATTTTGACCGCGACCGCTTCGAGCGCCGCAAAAAGGAGTTTGAACACCTTGTGCGCAAAATCAACAAGGAGTTTCCCGGCTGCGCCTCGCTCGAAATCAAGGATCAATACTTCAACATGCGCGAGAAGGTTGAGCCCGTGGCCCACATCGTCGAAGTGGCCGAGCAGGCCATGAAAAACGTAGGCCTGACGCCCAAAGTGGTGCCCATTCGCGGCGGCACGGACGGCGCCCAGCTCAGCTTCAAGGGCCTCCCCTGCCCCAACATCTTTGCCGGCGGACTGAACTTCCACGGACGCTATGAGTTCGTGCCCGTGCCCAGCATGGTCAAAGCCGCCGAAGTCATCGTCGAAATCATCAAGCTCGTAGCCGAGCGTTAGTATCCTCATGCAAGGGCTGTGATCTCGCGTCACAGCCCTTGCTGTAAACTTTAAGGTCCCGGACCCGCCGGCACAATAACTCTTATAACTCTTATAAGTCTTATAAATCTTATAAATCTTATAAGAATTATACGAATTAAAAATTT
>CAZLMV010000079.1:0-9380 GCA_964560625.1 uncultured Bacteroides sp.
TGTCGAACCAGCCGTGTTCGCCCATGTAGAAGCCCTGGTCGGAGGTGTAGACCACGAGGGTGTTGTCTAACAGGTCGTGTTCCTTGAGATAGTCCAGGACGCGGCCCACGTTGTCGTCGAGGCTCTTGAGGGTCTTGAGATAGTCGCGAATGTAGCGGTTGAAGCGCCATTCGGCGAGTTCTTCGCCCTGGAGGTCAGAGTTATAGTATTCTTCGATGATGGGGTTATAGAAGGCGTCCCATTTGGCGCGCTGCTCGGGGTTCATGCGGCCTACGAAGGATTTGTAGGTCTCGGTGAGGCGCGTGTTGGAGTCGTCGTTGAGCATCTTCAGGTCGTAGACGATGTCCATGGAGTTGGGGTCGTCGATGCGCATTTCGGCCGAGGCAGCGGCGGGGCGGTCCTTGTAGTCGTCAAAGAAGTTTTCGGGCAGGGGCCATGATTGGTCTTCATAGAGGGCGAGGTTACAGGTGTCGGCCATCCAGTTGCGGTGTTGGGCCTTGTGGTGGATGAGCAGACAGAAGGGTTTTTCCTTGTCCTTGCGATTTTCCAGCCAGTCGAGGCTCATGTCAGTGATGAGGTTGGTGATGTAGCCGGGCACGATTTCCTTTGAGCCATCCTGGTTGATAAACGTCGGGTTGTAATAGTCGCCCTGACCGGGGACTACTCGCCAGGTGTCGAAGCCCGTGGGCTCGCTGATGAGGTGCCATTTGCCAAACAGGGCGGTTTCATAGCCGGCCTCCTGGAGATATTTGGGGAACGTGGGCTGCGAGCCGTCAAAGGGTTTGCCGCTTTCATTGTCGGTGAATCCGTTTTTGTGGGAGTGCTTGCCGGTGACCATGCATGCGCGAGAGGGGCCGGAAAGGGAGTTGGCCACGAAGGAGTTGGTGAATTTCACGCCGTCTTGGGCTATGCGGTCCAGATTGGGGGTGTGGGCATAGCGGGAGTCGTAGCATGACATCATCTGGGCGGTGTGGTCGTCGGTCATGATGTAGACGATGTTGTAGCGCCGGGGCTCAGCGTCTTCGGCGTTTGCTTTGGTGCAGCTTTGCAGGGCCGTTACTCCTAAGGGGAGGGCAATGGCGGCGGCTGCGGCGGAGTAGACAAGTTTCATTGTGTCGTTTTTATGGTTTATTTATAGATTAATTTTTGCGTAAGAGGGTGCCGCAGCGAGCAGCGCTGCGGCTAATTGAGCGGCTTTCTCGAACCGGTCGGACTTGTCGGACTGGTCAGACTTGTCGGACTGGTCAGACTGGTCGGACCGGTCAGACAGGTCTGACCGGTCTGAGGAGAGGGAGATTTGGGCTTGGGTTTGGTTTAGGGTGATTTGAGAGGGGGTGATGGAGAAGGTGGCGTCGGCCTCAGGGGCGGGGACTTCGGGAGGGAAGTGGCGCGCGCCGAATTTTATGGCGGGTTCGGCGCCGATTTTTCCGGCTTCGGCGCGATAATAGACGTGGACTCCGGCCGAGGTCAGGAGCCGGATCAGGGCGATTCCGGCGGGGGAGAGTGCTCCTTCGCCAATCCAGACTCTGAGAGCCGGGTGAAGGGGAAGGATGAGCTGCCCCGGCTTGGCCCCGGAGGGCGTCAAGCGTCGAGGGGCGGCAGGGCGGTTGAGCCGTCCGGCCAGGTAGTCGTCCATGCGGTTGCCAAGGAAGTTATCAGCCATAAATCAAAAAAAGCTTTTTCAGGGGCAAATTTAAGCAATTTCCCCGACATATGCAAATTCATTGGTTTAACGATGGTTTAACGGTGGTTTAATGGTTTAGTGTTAATAAAAACTACTGTTCAACCACCGTTCAACCATGTTCAACCACCGTTCAGCCACTGTTAAACCGTTATTAAACTAATTCAGCTTCCTTGGCGCCGGGCGCCGAGGAAGCTGAGGAAGTGTCGGTCAAAGGGTTAATTAGCCGGCGATGATAGCTTCGCTGGGGCAAACCTCTGCACAAGAACCGCAGTCAATGCAGGTGTCGGGGTTGATGTGATAGATGTCGCCTTCAGAGATGCTCTCGGTGGGACATACGGGCTGGCAGGTGCCGCAAGCCACGCATTTGTCAGTAATAACGTAAGCCATTGTTTTAAAACAAGTTTTGAGTGAATAAATAAATAAATGAATCGCAATTCAAGGGCAAATTTAAAAAACTTTACTCAAACGGCCAAATTATTCGCCAGAAATTTTCCAAAAAATTTTCAACAGAGGGAGCTGGCGCAGGGTAAATGAGCGCGCGTGGTAACTGGGGACGACACCCGCCCTCGGGTGTCGAGACGCGTTAGCGGCTTCTTTGTCGACGAGTGTTTTGTCACCGCTGGGCACCCGAGGGCGGGTGCCCTCCCCAGTTATGTCGCCGAGGGCGGGTCTCCAGCCGCGGCTTTCGCGTCGCTGAAGGGCACCCGGGGGCGGGTGCCCTTCCCAGTTATGCTCTCGAGGGGGTTAGAGTTGGTTGACGGTGCCCATGAAGAGGATCATGCCGGTGACGTTGTCGGTGATGCGGAAGGCGAAGGGGCGGTCAACGTTGATTTCCATCGGCTCTTTCGGCTTGGGGGGATAGGGCGATCCTGCTATCATGTTTGCCGTAGAGGCCGCAGCTTCAATGCCGCTTTCGCAAACGTGGATATATGCCGAGTGGGCCACCTGGTCAAGCCAGCACTTAAACGGGGCCATGCGGCTGAAATTGGCATTTTTGCTGTCAAAAGGAAGCATCATGCCTAAATTCTTCAAGCTCTCAGCGATGCCGCCGGTAAGGTCAGTGGTGATCTCAAACTCCGGCATGGTGAGTTTGATGAGCTGAGTGCTCGTCAGGGCGTTGGTTCCCCGGGCGGCGTGGGGGAGCATGGCCGTAGCGTCAACTCCTTCGGCCTTAGGCAGGATAATGGTGTAAGTCATCTGCTTTTCCACGGTGCCTAAGGGGATGTCAATCATCTGCGCGTCGGCGGTTTCGGTGTAGACGTAATTGGTTGTGTTGACCAGGCCAACGGCTTTGGCTTTCGTGCCGTCAGAGTTCGTGAAATCCATCTTGTCGTCGGTCTTACTGAAGCCGTCATACCATTTAATGTTGAGATAAAGCGCATTGACACTAACCATGCGGGCAAACATCGGACCGAAGGGCACAATCTGAGGAATCAACCCGTTGGTGTGATCCTTAACCCATTGATTTATCATATCGCCGGCGCTGATATCTTCAAAGTCAATTGATTTGGCATCGGCGTCAAGCCATTGCTTACATTCGTCGACATACGACTGATAGGGCGCGCCAACGTGTTGAGCGTCATACCAGATGGAGTTGGCCAATTGTGCCTTGGTATGCATTGATTCCAGCTCCTTAAGCATTTGCTGAATTATCTCCTCTTTCATATCTTCCGGCATATCGTCAGGGAAGATTGAATCATCGGGCCGCTTAATCTCCGGATTCTTAGCCTCAATGGCGGCAAAATTATCGAGCTGACGGCGACACAGAGCCACGACCTCCTCGCGATTTTTCGCGCCAAGGACTTGCAGGATCTGCTCTAAGGTCTCGCCGTCGGCACCATTGGCAAGCATTGCCATGCAGTTATAGATGCTCAGCGGGGAAATCACGATATTTTTTCCCTCCGAAGCCAATTCGGCGGTAAGGTTGACGGCAAACTTCTGATGCGAAGCGGTGAGCTCCATGGCGCGGGAGTCGGAAATCTCCGCAGGAGTGGTTACGGTATATTCATCGCCACGAGGGTCTGACGCTTTGGGGTTGGTGTCATCATGGTCCTGACACGCTGCTGCTCCTAAGGCCATGGCTCCAACGAGCAACCAATTCATAAATTTCATGTTCATAACAAAGTGATTTTGAGAGGTTTTAATTTCTGAGCGCAAGTTACGCCAATTTTTCAATTTTCCAAGAAACATGCTCTATAACATAAAAAAAGCGGACTGCGGGACCAACCCACATAGTTACACAATATGAAAAAGAATCACGTCCCGCAGCCCAAAATATCTTTCTTTGACACGAGTGCAAAGCCTTGGTTGTCATCATAGTTGACCACATAGATCAGGTCCTCAACCGAACGAGAATGCTGACCGCGCGGGCCGATGAGCTCGACATTGCGCATGGAGCTTGCATGGCGAGCAACGGAGCGGCTTTCCGCTTCATCCTTGAAATCTGCGGCGAAATCGTTGGCAATCTCAATTGCCTGAGCCGCAGAAATATATCCTTCGGCAAGATGTTCAACACCTTGCCCGATTTCCGGCTCCATGGTTTGCTGCTGCGAACATGCTGAGAGCAGCGCGACGATCACGCCGCAAAAAAGTGTTAGTTTTTTCATTTGTGAAAGCGTTTGATTGGTTAGTTGGTTGATTTAGTTATTCATTCGATAGTTCCGTAATATGTGTTGTCGTTTTCGGTCACGATTTCGATTGAAAGCGCTGACGTTTCGCCAACATTGACAGCAAAGGCCTCTGCGGTGTCAAAAGTATAGGAGTAAACATTCTGCGAAGTTTCGTCCGTAAGGGTTATATTGGCGTTGCCCTCTTCAATGGCGAAGATAACGGTGAGAATCCCGTTAGCATAGGTTGCGGTTACACTTTGTTTCGAGGGCGCTTTGGGGCGGTACTTGATGGGGCGCTTGGGGTAGAGAGGGATTGTGACCCCGTTAGAGGGGGGTGTGCCATTGTCGTCGGCAGAGATGATTGATGGTGCAATTAATGCGAGTCCAAGGAGTAAATGTTTTAGTTTCATACTTGTTAGTTTGATGGTTAAAATTGATTGTTTTTTCAAGTGCAAAGTTAGTCAATAATGCGAAACTACTCCAAATTTTGACCCCTGAAAATATTCTGCACATGGCTATATAAGACTCAGATATACAGCTGATTAATTGTGGTAGCATTTTTAAATTTTCTGCAAAAAAAGAGCCCCGCTATTTTGCGGAGCTCAGCAGGGGAATTAGGCCGATTTTTCTTCAAAATTTCATAAAAAACAAATATAGGCGCATAATCGCTAAGAGCGTAGTTTGTCCAATTTTTCTACGAGTTCAGGACCGGCCTTTTTATTGATTTGAGCGTATAGGCGTTCGCGTTTTGAGTAAAGATTTTTAATCTTGTAGTCAACAATGAAGCATATAGTTTTTGGGGAGATGCCGGCTAAGTCTAAAGCGATAATTGTCAATTCCGTATTATCAAGGTCCGGGTCAACTCGCTTAATATCATCCAAAATGCCATCCATATATTCATTAACACATTCTATGAGCTTGACCACATTTTTCTTCTGAGAAAATTGCTTTAATGCCCGTTCAAATTCCTTAAATACGTTATCTTGGGTGATGGGATCTTTCGGATTGTCAACATATCTGCCTGCGATGGAGTTTAATGTGGCCCATTGTTCTTTAAAAAGCATTACTATCCGTGCTTTAAGAGTTGAGGTCTCAGCCGTCATGCCATCTAATTGGTTGGCCAACGATTCAACTTCCTTCATTTTATTGAGAATCTCAACATTTTTTCGTCTCACTCTTAAGGAGGAGAAGGCAAGAACTATCCCCAAGATAACAACCAGGCAAGTAACACATACGATTAGCACAAGTCGGATGCGTTCTTTCCCGCTTTTTTGTTTTGCGCTTTCTTCTTGATAGTAGGCTGATTGGGTAGAAACGGCTGAATTTTGTAAAGACAGGTCCGTTTCGAGAGCAACTACGCCCCATAGACTATCAATTGATTCCACCATTTTATCATATTGTCCGGTGGCTTGATAGATATCGGCGTGGGCTTTATAATAAGCGGCATTGTCAAAGTTGTCTTTGCTGAGACAGGTGGCTGAGTCTAAGTATTGTTTAGCGAGGTTCAGCTGATTAGTATGCGTCATTATATTGGCAAGAACGGCATAGTCTCCCGAACTATACTCATATTCGGGATCTATCTGTTTTAATTGCCTGAGTGCTTCGAGTGCCTCATTATATGCTCCATCCTTATAATATATATGGTAGCGGTTCTTTACCACATAAAACAGCAATTCATTGCTTTGAAGACTATCCTTGGCTATCCTGTAAATCTTATCCAATATACGCGAACCTTTTTGGGCTTCACCTGTAGCGACGTACGCCACACCTAAGTCACATTCAGCATATAAAGCGTCTAATTTTCGGCCACTTCTTTCATAATAGGTTTTAGATTCCTTTATAAATGGTATGGATTCGCTGAAATTATTTGTAAATGCCAAAATATCAGATAGTTGCCCGGATGTTTTAGCTCTCCAGTAATCAGAAGTGTCTTTTTGGGCTAAAGCATAAGCTCTCAGTGCATCCTTCATGGCATTAGCAAAATCATTGCTTTCCGCCCTGATATCCGCCCGAAGAAAGAGCGATTTCATAAGCCTGGAGCTGTCAAAATGATTGTTGTAATAATCAATTGCGCTACACAAGAGTGAATCTGTTTCCGGTTGCTGATAGTCATTCATGCGATAGCGAGCCATGGCTATAAGAAGATTATAGCGAGCTTTCGCTTCATTATCTGTTATCAACTTAGGATTAATGCCTTGAAGAATGGACGACGCCGAATCGGCATCAGTCATGACGATGGCCTCCGCGCGGTCAAGTCGCTCGGAAACCTCCTCATTGGCTCGTCGACATCCCATCGTCGCCCAAGCCAATATCTCCAATATGATCCATAGCCGGTTCATAAACTTCACTCTCGGCGGCGAATCGTGATGGGGTGGGCACCCTCGGGCAGCTCGCCGTCGATCACCAGCGCTAAGTGGCCGCCGCCGCCCGCCCCCGCAAGCTTATGAGCCAACGACACGGACGCGTATTTGTCGATATATTCCTGAACCCCGGGCTGGATCATCGCCGGAAACATCGAAATCTGAGCCTCAAAGCTGTCGGCAAAGGCCCGCGCAAAGCCCTCGAGGTCGCGCCGCTGGATCGCCTCCCAGCAGCGGTCGGCAGCGTCGGTCAGCGCCTTAACCTTTTCGGGCGTTATGTCCTTGCCTTCAACCACCGAGCAGCCCGGGCGCCGCGGAAACATCGGCACCAGGCAAAGGTGCTTCTCCAGCCAGCTCAGGGTCGCCTCGTCGTGGCAGCTCTCAATGCGGCTGGGCCAGTAGGTGTTGTCGTAATAATGGCGGTTCAGTCCGCTCATGCAGATGCCTATGGAGTCCTGGGCGCCGCTGATGTGGCCCTTGTCTTGCTCGGGGTCGTTTTCGAAGCAGAAAAGCAGGCGCGCCAGCATCTCCTCGTTGCCCGCAGGGAGCTCGTAGGGCCAGATCTTGCGTGCGGCGTTGCGCGTCGACGTCGACATGCCTCCGCGCTCCATGAATTCCTCCGTGGGCTCCAATGAGATGGTCAGCGCCCAGCCCGGATTGTGACACGACACGTAGGGCTGGTCAATCCATGTCCCCGCCAAGTCCAAGCGATAGGGTAGGCCGCAGAGGTTGGCCGTGCGCAGCGACGTGGTGGACCGCGCCACGAGGCCGTCGTCGGGCACTCGCTCTAACTCAACGTATTCAATGCCGCGCTCGGCACAGAATTGGCGCTTCGTCTCCGAGCCGCCGTCGGTGTTGACCACGAAAATGTCGGGCTTCACCCGCTCTACGGTCTCAATGAAGTCCATGATGCCGCTGCCGCTATTAATAAAGGCGTCTTTGACGTAGCGAATCGACTTGACCATATAGAGGCGCTCGCGCTCGCTGTAGACCGTCGGGCGGTGCTTATAGTCTAAAATCGTTGCGTCGGAGCCGATGCCCACGTAGAGGTCGCCATAGGCCGCGGCAGCCTTGAAAAAGGCCACGTGGCCCGAATGGAGCATGTCGTAGCAGCCGCTCACGAAAACTTTCTTCTTTCCCTCGGTCGAGGGGGTAGGGGTGGTGTTATTTTCCATGTCTAATAACTGAAATTGCATAAATTAAAATCACTATAAAACACACTGCCGGCACGGCAAACGACAGGGTCACGGACCCCGTGGCGTCGCTCAGCAGCGCCTGGACCGGCGTGATCAACGCTCCGCCCAAAATCGCCATGATGAGGCCCGAAGCGCCTATCTTGGCGTCGGCCGGATCCACGCGATCAAGGGCAATGCCGTAAATCGTCGGAAACATCAAACTCATGCACGCACTGATGCTCACCAATGCCGCAATCGCCACGGCCGGATTGCCCACAATGACCAATCCCGTAAACAAAATCGCAGCAACCGACGCCCCGGCCATCAATTTTACCGGCGCAAAGCGCTTCATCAAGGCCGTAAACACAAACCTGAAGCCCGTAAACGCCAAGATCGAATAAAGAAACACGTCGCTCGCCTCAGCCTCCGCGCGGCCCGTCAAGGCCATCACCAATCGAATTGTAAACGACCAGACGCAAGTCTGTGCTCCCACATAAAAAAACTGAGCCACTACGCCATAGCGATAGCGCCGATTTGCCCACAGACGCCCGAAGACGCCCCCGCGAGACTCGCCCGCCGAGTCGGAATCCTTCATCGCCGGCATCTTCGTCAGCGCAATGATTACCATCAGCGCCAATAGAACCACGCCGATGATCATGTAAGTACCCGAAATGGCATTCAGCTCCTGATGCTGAATCGACTGAAGGGCCGCGTCGTCCATCCGGGCGCGCTCCGCCGCATCAGCCTCCTGAAGCTCACTCAAAATAAACATCCGGCTCAAGAGGATTCCCACGATGGCGCCTAAGGGATTCAACGTCTGCGCAATATTCAGGCGGCGAGTGGCAGTCTCCCGCGGGCCCATAGCCAAGACATAGGGATTAGCCGTGGTCTCCAACACCGCGCAGCCGCATGCCATCACATATATTGCAAATAGAAAAAATGGATAACTCCCCATTTCGCCGGCCGGATAAAACAGCATCGTCCCCGCCGCATAAACCGTCAGCCCGAGCAAAATGCCGCTCTTATAAGAATGACGCTTGATGAAAATTGCCGCCGGAAGAGCTATGCAAAAATATGCCCCATAAAAAGCAAATTGGACAAGCGACGTCTGCAAGTCGCTCATCGACATGATGCGCTTAAACGCCGCAAGCAGCGTGTCATTCATGTTATTCGCAATGCCCCACAACATAAAAAGCACCGACACCAGCGCAAAAGGCAACGCGTAACGTTTCTTCGAATCAGACATAATGTGATGTTAGATAGGTTATTATGACAAAAACAGCGGACACTCCTTTGGGGGGCTTGTCCGCTGTTTCCTTGTAGCGAATCCGGGACTCGAACCCGGGTTTCCGCCGTGAGAGGGCGGCGTGCTAGACCACTACACTAAATCGCCATGTCGTCTTTCAACGCTGCAAAGTTACAACAAATTTCTGACCCCCGCAAATTTTTCCCCAACTTTTTTTAAAAAAAATTCAAATCCCCCCTCAAACCCCCGCCCGTCTTAACTGGGGAGGGCACCCGCCCCCGGGTGCCCAGCGCGCGTCAAAGAAGC
>CAZLMV010000080.1:0-9358 GCA_964560625.1 uncultured Bacteroides sp.
CTTGAAGCAGCCGGCGCGACAGCGGCGACGAGTCGTCGCTGATCACGTAAGGCGTCAGCACCACGGACTGCGCTGTCAGGGTCGATTCCGCCCGCGAAGTCATGGAAATGCCGGCCACTAAGGCCAGTGCGAGAATAAATTTCTTCATCTTTTCTCCTTTCGTTTAATTGCCGCCGATGACGACGTAGGCATACCCCTGGCCGATGGGCACAGTGGTCATATTCAGCCCCAAGGCTCGCAATTCCTGCTCAAGCGGCTTGATGAAACTTTCCATGGTTTGGGCCTTTACGCGCCCCTTTTTCGAGCCGAAGCCTCCGGCAGCAACGTTGCCAAATAGCGGGAAGCGCACCTGGTCAACGACCAGCGACTCGCGGCTTTTGTGCTTGACGTTGGTGTTGCCGTCCACGGCGTGTTCTTCGAGCCAATATTCAATGAATTCGGCCAATTCGCCGCTTTCGCCGTCGATGGTCACGTCGCTTTCAAAGGTCAGCGGCGAGTCAGACGCGATTTTGAAAGTCACCTGCCCTTCGCGGCCATGCTTTTCAATGTCGGCAAAAGCAATGTCGAGCTTTTGGCAGAAATTGTTGATAAACCCGCCCACGGCCTCCTTGACTAACAGCGGCGTTGGAGCCGACGAGGCCGACGACGAGCCGATGTCACCATGAATAATCTTATTTGACGCTGCATCAATGGTTTGCGCCTTAAATTCGACGTATTGGCGCACACCGCCCTTCTTCTCAAGGCTGAGCTCCACGATAAAGTCGCAGCCCACGTTGCGCGTAATCAGGTCGCGCTCGCTTTCGTTGACCTGTCCATCGTTTTTCGAGGTTACGGCCAAGGAGTAAGCGTCTTCCGTATGGATCTGCTTGAGCTCCTGACGCAGGGAAAACATCGGGTAGCCTAACTCGGCAAAATAATCGCCCATCACGGCGATTGCGCCGTCCATGTCCTTGTCCTGCAGCGCCTTTTCATAGTCAGGCGTGCGCCCGTCGGCAAGCACATAGCCCCGGGCAATGCACCAGTCTTCGGCCGGGAAGACCATCAGTTTCGGCTTCTTGGCGTCGGCGGCATAAACCGAGCCGACGGCCCAGAGAGCCAACAGTAACACTTGAACAATTCTCTTCATATCAGCCATGTTTTCAGTTCTTAAAATAGTCGCCTAAGCCTTTCTTTATTCCTTTCTCAGTGAGCCAGTTACGCAGCCCGGGATAGTCAACCACGAGGTTGACACCCACGCGCCGGCCGCCAGAACATTTCATGTTGTTTTCGCCGCTGGGGTAGCTGTCGTTGACGTCGCGCACATAGTTGAGAAACTCCCCTGACGCGAAAAATTTCTTGAACGCCTCTTTATTGGCGGCGTATTCTTCCGCGCTTACCAGCGGGCGCAGGTTGGAGACGCCCATGCCGTGGGTGCGCTCGTCGAACCCTATGCCGCGAAACAGCGCGCAGGTCACGGCGTCCATCTTCGCCTGAATTATTGCCTTATCAGCACTTTTCGCCACTCCCCAGGCCTTGATTAGCTGGGTGTGGTTCTTTCCCTGACCCGTGGTGTAGACCTCCATCACGTGGTCTGAAGCGCCGTCGGTGTACTTCCACTTATATTTCTTGGCCTCCACGGGTATCACCCCGATCATCAGGGCCGCAATCATCAGCAAAATGCGATTCATCGTTAATGTCTGTTTATTGATATTTACTTTTTTTGCGTGCAAAGTTAGAGACTTTCCGCGGCCTCGGCGCAATCGGTACTGGTTCAAAACAGTTCAAATTAACCCTTATTAACACTTTCATGCATGTACTTTATATTTTGTATTCTGTACTTTCAATTTATTTTGTACTTTGTTCTTTGTATTTTGTATTCTTGATGAACTTTTTTGTGGGGGTGGGTGTTGTTATAGTTGGAAACTACTCTAAAAACTTTACTGATTATGAAATTTAAGACTTCAGCCATCTTGACCGCTATCGCAGTCGTTGCCACCTTGGGCTACGTAACCGCCTGTGACTCTTCTTCGCGCCTCGCTTCAAAGATTTCGGGCGCCTGGAGCGGCACCTCCGTAAGATTCGACAAACATCAAGTGGTGGACGGCACATACACCCCCATCTATGAATTTTCCCGCACGGGCAACGCCACCGAAGGCACCGTCACGATGACCGCGCAAGTGGCTGTAACCCTGCCTATTAACTCGCAGGTCAATGCTGAAGGCTCAGCTCCCGTCAGCGCAACGGCCGCCGCCGTAGCCACGGTCAACGGCGTTTGGCATGCCGACGACGAAGACGAAATCAAACTCGCATTTGACCCGGCAACGCTCACCGTCGACGTCGACCCCGACATCCAGTTTGCCATTGCCAACGTCATGACCAACTTCGACACCGACTCCACGGCCACGGTCACTCCCGCCGTGATGAAAGCGTTTAAAGATCAGGTGACCCGCGGAATGAACGACGTCATCACCCGCACCCACGAATTTGACGACATCCACTTCACCGCCGACGACATGATGACCGCCAAAATCCACAAAACCCGCCAAACCTTCGTCCGCCCTCAATAACCCAAATCCAAATACCCCCAAAAACACCCCTAAAAATCTGAGTCCCGCCCCGGCGCGACTCAGATTTTGCATTTAAAAAATTTTTGCGTAACTTTGCAGCGTTCACAACCCTGCAGAGGCCTTAGAGAAGGCGGTTAGAGGGTTTGGGAAATATCATAGAAGCGTTTACTTCGCTTATTCTTGGTTTTCAGAAATCTCGCAAATTTCAGGATTGGCCGAGGATGTAGCAACGGTAGATGACTTATGTGGGTATGTATATGTCTATCTCACACTCCAAGCGCGAGAGCGTTTGAAGTGAGAGTAATTATACGTATGTGCGTGAGGCCTCTGCAAGCGTTGCTCGTTCTATCCAATCCGGGCAATGCGAGAGCCTCTGAAAAATAGGATGAGCAACAAGTACAGACCTCACGTTTTCTGTTCTATAACTTATTAACCCCACAGCCACACTTAGGAGGTCAAAAATGGCTCATTAACACATTTTGCTTAGATGAAAAAGTATGTCTTCCTGTCAGCCTTGACATTCCTGACGTTGGCGTCGTGCAAATGTAGCCAAAAATTAGGCACTGTTGCAGCAGACTCCTCCCCGTTTTTTTCTGACCCGGCAATTGCTTCGGGGCTCAATGACAGCATCCGCGGCATCCTGACAGCGCCTGACAAGGTCACCATCACGCGCCTGAAATTAGACGTCGACACTCTTAAGCCCGGCGAACCCCGCGCCCTGAACGCTCAGGAGCGTTACCTCATTGATTTCTTGATGAGTAACCCGGAAAATTACGCCAGCAACGAACCCGTTTATGGCATGTTCATCCCTCAGGTCGAAGTGACTTACTCTGCCGGGGGCGCAGCCGTCAATCTGCAATATGACCTCGGACTGAAAAAATGGGGAATCTTCACCGCCGACGCCCCCTTTATTGCATTCCACGACATCCCCGGAACCGACATGGCGCGCGCATTTAACCTTATCTGCCCCAACGACACCATTTTACAACAATTCTTACCCCAGGCCTCAAAATGAAAAAGAAGTTATTAACCCTCCTTTTTGCGCTTCTGCCCCTGCTGATGAACGCGCAAACCATCCATTGGCTCACGTTTATTGACACGACCGACAAAAATGTGGGCGATGTTGATATCACCGGACGTAAACTCCTCTATGACAAAGTCATCAATCAGATTAACGCCGCGCTCAAGCTCAAAGGCTACAAGGCTAACATCATGGATATCTACGGCGCCAAAGTCTCGCCCGAAAAGTGCAAACAACTCGTCACCTCACTTAAGACAAATCCCGAAGACATCGTAGTTTTCTACTATATTGGCCACGGAACTCACGGCACTGAAGGCGGCGATGTTTGGCCCATGATGACGATGGCACAGAATTATGCATCTAAATTTATTCCCCTTAAATGGGTTCACGATCAGCTTAAAAGCAAGAACTCCCGCTTGACCGTAACTATTGGCATGTGTTGTAACTCCATTCAAGACGTTCCCAGACTTACGGCCCCAACGTTCTCCATGAATTACGGCAACACATATATAACGGATCAAGAGGCATCTGGACTACAAAAACTCTTCTTAACCAACAAAGGAGATGTACTTATTACCTCAGCCTCGGTAGGTGAATCTTCCGGATGTGTCGCCCACGAGACATTAGGGTGGATAGATACGTTCACATATTGCTTACTCAGCGAGTTGCCCATGGCCTGTCAAGTCAACAATCCAAACTGGGAAAGTTTCTGCGAAGACCTTCAGGAACGAGTTCATAATGAGTCTCGATTGCCTTATTCCACGTCGAAACACACGCCAATGTATGCAATCAACGTTGTTAAGGCCGCGATGCCGACCACGAAACAACCGTCAACCACCACCGTCAACGTTAAAAAGCCCGAGCAGACCACTGTCTCACCCGAGCAAGATTGGCGCAACATCATTGGCGTAGGGCTCGACTTTGCCACCAACCAAGGGCTCTCCCGCAGCGTCCGCGGCCAGCAAATTCAGCTGCTTCAAGACCTCTTTACCGCCAATGCAATAGTAAAAGTGATGAGTCAGGACGGAAACATGGTCGTTGACCGCATCCCCGCTTCAAACTATTTCCTCGGTCTGATTTCCAAGGACAACCTCATCAAAGTAACCCCCATAGAAATCAAGACCTCCGGCTCTAAAATCCAGGAACTCAAAGTTAAAGAAACTTACTTAAAAGACTAATGAAACCGATCAAAACCATTATCACATCAGGACTCCTGTCCCTGATCTGCTCTTTCAGCATGGGAGCGCAAACAAACTCCGACATCACTCCCGAAATGGAGCAGGAGATGATTGCACGAAGCCTGCAATATGTCCACAGCCTGAACAAAAACATCTCTTACATGGCCAACAAGAAAAACTCCTTGGCCGACCGCCGCTTTACGCGCACTTCGACCCTGACCATGTTCATTGGCGCCGGAGGCCCCTACGTATGGGTGGGCAAAGACCGCGACGGCGTGATCACGCAAACCACCTCCCTCTCCAATAAAAAGCCGCGTAATCACTTGACCCAACAGTACTTCACGCGACTCATCGACATGAACTATCCTCAAATCAACATCACTTCAACCCAACTTAACCAAATCAAAGCCAGCGACTTAAAGAAGGTTGGACCGAATCAATATGAAGTGGTGGCCTGCTTTGACCAGGAGTTTCGCGCCACAAGCGATGGCGGGTGGATGCTCTATGGCGACCGCACGCGCAAGAAAATCAAGGTCCTGATTGAGTTGGTTGAAACCATTGACGGCACGGAGCTTTATGTGCGCTTGGGCGACACTACGGCCGACCAAACCCGACGAATTTAACGCGCTATGTTTCAACGCTTAAAATCGATAATTCTGACCTGCATAATGGCGGGCCCGGGGCTCTTCGCGTCCGGGCAAGCCTTAATGCAGGCGGAATTTCTTGACGACATCAACATGCAGCATCAGGTCGCCTCAATTGACGAGTTTATCCATCGCTTCAACGACCGGCAGGCGGATTCCGACATGAACCTGCGCCTCCTGTTTAATCTTCAGGATGAGGCCTTTAACCCGAACCGCGCGCTCGACCTTATCGACTCAATCACGGCCAACGACACCAAGCTGCATTTCTCGGACCGCGATTGGTATGCCCAACTTTATTGCACCGGCACGATGCAGGGCAAAGCGGTCAATTTCACCCTGAATCTGACCGTAGAACAAAAGGGTAAGGGCTGGTACACGTGGGTCCTCGCAAATGCCGAAGGGCCGATGTTTGCCGGGCCGTCATTAGACTCCAAGAATCAAAAAAGCATCTCGGCAACGGACCATGAATTGAACTTCATTTCCTTAGCTGAGGAGTTAGAGAAAAATCCGCAGGACGTCGAAGTCTACCTCTCCGCCTCTAACCCAATGAACAATGCCTCAGTGTTTTGCACCCTGATAAAATACGGCATTCTGAAATTCACGGGAATCAAGAAGACCGACTTCGTGTTCACCCAAGTGCCGGGCTATATCTTTATCGTTGAGGACTTTCCGCGAAACGACAGCAATGCCGGCTGGCTAATCTCCCAGTGGGGTCGAGCCTCCGACGCCGACAAGCGGCAACTCCTTCGCCGCCTCAGCCCCGAGGAGCCGCCGATTCGTCCTGACGCGAATAAGGGCCGGCAAGAAGCGTTTACGCCGATTCCCATGGCCTCCGATTCTGCAATTCAGATTGTTAACGCTTTTGTCAAGAAAATGGACTCCTTCCTCAAAACCCGCAATCTTGAAACCCTCAAACAGATTGAAAATCAGATAGAAGGACCCTACCATTTCACCGCTCGCGACACCAAGCTCCTCGCCCTAACCAAGGGAAACTCTCTGCAATATGCCAGCGACTGGCAGCGGCTGCTCAACGGCGCATTAGGCCTCAACACCCCCTTAAAAAGCATCGCAGCCACCGATGTGACCGTAATCAACACTCCCTCAGCCGACAACGCCACAAAGTTCACCACCGTCAGCGCCAAACTCAACCTCAACGGCTCGCCGACGCTGTCCGAGCAAGTGGTTTTCTATCTCCATGGCAATCAAATTGCCGGGATTCGTCCGCTAAATAATTCGCAATTATGAAACGCCATTTCTTACTCCTTATTATATTGCTGAGCGCAGCGGCGACCGCTCTCGCCACCGGCTCCTCCACGGCGCTTAACACCGTCAAGCAGTTCTCCACCCACCTGAACAATTGGTCAAATCCCGGCTCATACTCCACGGGGAGCGCCGATTATTCGCCCCGGCAATCAATCCATGCGCTACTTAAAACCAATCCGGCATTCCGCATGGACACCCGCCAGCTCGCGGAATTCGCCGTCAAGTATAAATACCCCACGTCAAAATCCTACGACGCAAAGAACTTTGACGACATCTTCGTCGAAGCCATCAGCAACGGGGCAAAAATCTCCATCTCGAACCCCACGTTCGTGCCCGAAGATGAACGCGACCCGAACTACACGCAATATGCCGCCGTGATTTGCGACTTCCACGTGGCCAACTCCAACATCGCTACTCCCGACGAGCAATGCGCCTTCATCTTGGACGACGACGGCAAAATCCTCAAGCTCACCCACTTGGAGATGCAAAAAGAGGTCGACAAAAAGACCGGCAAACGCCGCATGAAGGTCGACATGGACGACGTGTTTGGGTCGGTAACGGAAGCCGTGGAAAAATTAGGCGTGGACGAAACCTATCTAATTGCCACTCTGAACTATAACAAGTTCTTCCCCTTGGGCGTCAGTATCAACGCCGGCGCCAGCTACTTCCTTTTCGGCTTAGACCTTGGCTACCGATTCCCCTCCACCCATGTGCGCCCGATGGTCGACTACTCGGAAAATTACATTGACAGCGACACTTACACCATTAAAAACAGCGTCTATCGCCCGACAATGTATACCACCTTTAACGTGGGCACCTACATGAAGTATTTTTCCCTCACCTACGGCTTTGGCGCCGTATATCTCAGCGGCTCAACGACGACCGAGGAGAATAGCCCTACAACCTATCGCGTATCGAAGACATCTGACACGAAGTATAAATTCATGATGAAACCTTCGATCAAGGGCCACATCCCCGTCTCTGAAAAAATCCAACTGACCCTCTCGTTAAGCTACAACTGGGTCCCTAAATACAAATCACTCAACAGCTTAGACTTTGGCATAGGCATAGTATTCCTAAAAGAAGATTAACAATGAAAAAATCAAACAACATTCTCAAAAAATTAGCAGTTATGGTGCTCCCCATAATCTGGCAACCCAAGCCCGCGCCAAATTAACTGGCGCGGGTGCCCTCGTCAGTAATGTCACCGAAGGGCCGAGTGAATGAGCGCGCGTGTTGACTGGGGACGGCATGCGCCCTCGCGTGCCGAGCCGCCTTAGCGGCTTCTTTTGTCGCGCGCCGGGTGCCCGGGGGCGGTGCCCTCCCCGGTTAAGTCGCAAATTTTTTTGCGGGGAAGGGGCCTCAGCTGCACCGGGGTGCAGCCCTACAATCAATAATAACGCTCATAGAGCGAAAAGCCCGCAGCGCGGGCGTCAGACCATAGGCACGTTCGGAGGGCCGAAGGCCCGAGAGCGTGTGTTTTTGAGAGGCTTTCTCCCTGACTATGAGCCGCATCGCGGCGACAGAATCCACGGCCTGCGCTCCTATCGCAGCTGACGCAGCTCTTCTATGGTGGGGGGGCTCCAATACACACGCTCTCGGGCCTTTCGGCCCTCCGAACGTGCCTAAACTCTGACGCTCGCTATGCGAGCTTCTTCGCCCTATGGGCGCTTTTCTTTATGGTAGGGAGGCGGTGCGCGATGATGCGTACCGCCCTCGTTTTAGTCCGAGGAGGTCTTGTTACTCTTCAGCATTATCAATCTCGTCTGCGTGAGCCAAAAGCCTCTTTGCGATATCGCGAAAAGATTCCGCCAACTGATGAGCCTCTGCTTTTGAAAAGCTCTGCTCTTTGTTGCAAACAGTTGTCCCATGCAGCTTTTGAGAGAACCAACCTTGCGACTTTTGGAAATATTGACGCGCTAACGCCGACTTGTTAATCAGTCCGTCCAAATCAAGGAACGCGGTAAAAATTGCGCCCTCCATAAACTTGATGGTTGCCTCGCGATGTTTCTCCGCTAATTCCGGGTTATAATATTTTCTCTTGCCTAAATACATTTTTTTTGTAAATTTGCCCCCGTTTCTCACACGGGGGGCTGGTTAAACTAATCGTTAATTATCTCTATGCAAAGTTAATAATAGTTTTATTAATACGCAAGTTTTTTGGCGAAAATTTTATATGTTTTTATAGTCCCCGGGAATTTTTTTGCGGTTTTTTGGGGTTTTTGCCCTTATATTTGCGGTCAGTAATAACAATTTAAATGACCGCATAGTTATGGCAAGACCTTTGAAGAGAGGGCTGGATTATTTTCCCCTCGATGTCGATTTCTTTGACCAGGAAGAAATTTTTTGCTTGGGCGCCGAATTGGGCCCCATGGCTGAGTTCGTGGCGCTGCGTCTGCTCGCCGCAATTTATCGTAAGGGGTATTTCTTGGTGTGGAATGCCATGAGTCGCTCGGTGTTGGCGCGAAAGATGGAGCTCACGGGCGAGTTCTTGGACCAAGTGGTCAATCGCTTGGTGGAGATGGGCTTTTTTGATGCCGCGCTTTTCGCCTCTGACTCCGTGTTGACCTCTAAGCAGATTCAGGAGGTTTATTTCGAGGCGACCAAGCGCCGACGTATAAATAAGCCCGAGGAATACCCCTATCTTCTATTATTGTCAACAAAAACCCCCATTAATGTCGACAATAATTCACAAAGTAAAGTAAA
>CAZLMV010000081.1:0-9316 GCA_964560625.1 uncultured Bacteroides sp.
GACGCTCAGCGCCGCGGCCCCCATTCCAATGAAAAGTCCAAATCTCCGCATATGTGAAATGATGAATTATTAAATTTATGATGCAAATGTAGTGATTTTTGTGGGAATTGCCAAATTTATGTCGGGGAAATTTCGTAACTTTGCAGAAGTTTATGCATAGGGTTTGGAAATACCTTATTTTTATGGCGATGGTCGCGATGGCCACCGCCTGTTCGACTACGCGCCATATCCCCGAGGGCGATTACCTGCTGCGGCGGTCGACAATCGAGGTTACGGACCAGGGCGAGGACGTGCCAAAGTCCTCGGAATTAACCAATTACCTGCGTCAGCGGCCCAACTCGCGCGCCCTCGGTTTCCTCCCCCTGCGCCTTTACACGTATAACTGGAGCGGCTCAGACACCACCAAGCGCGTCAACCGCTGGCTGCGCAACTTAGGCGAGCCCCCGGCAATCTATAGCGAGCGACTTACCTCCCTATCGGCCAACCAGTTGCGCCAAACGATGATCAACCGGGGATTTCTCCACGCCTCCGTGGCCACCGACACCACCCGCCATGGCCGACAAGTCAGCGTGAAATACGTCGTCACCCCCGGCCAGCCCATGCGCATCGGCTCCTTCCACGCGGAGATTGCCGACCCTAACATCGAGCGAATCGTCATCCCCGACACGGTCAATTCCGACATCAAAGTGGGCGAGCCGCTCGACCGCACCCGCCTTGACGCGGAGCGCACGCGCCTGACCGACCTCATGCGCCGCAACGGCTACTACGACTTCCTGCGCGACTATATTTCCTTCACCGCCGACACCCTTGCCGGGAGCAACGACGCCGCCCTGACCATGCACATCCGCGCGCCCAAAGACGCCGAGGTCCACCAGGTTTACACCATTCGCCGAGTGATTTTCCAGCCCGATTTTTCGCCGGAAAATGCCCCGGTCATCGCTCCGGACACCATAGCTTATCGCGACATCTACATTATCCGCTCACCCGACCGCAAGGGCGCCACGGTCAACAATAAAACCCTCTGGAACAACAACTTCATCGAGCCCGGTCGCCCCTACAATGCCTCGCAATTTAACCGCACTTACGAGGCCTTGGCGCGACTTGGAATCATCAAATCGGTGGCCGTGGAACTCGTGCCCGTCGGGAGCGGCGAATTGGACGCAATCATTCGCCTGCAGCGCAATTCCTTGCAGGGAATCACCTTAGAATTGGAGGGCACGAACTCTGAGGGCGACCTCGGAGTGGGCGTCGGCGTGACTTATCAGCATCGCAACGTCTTCCATGGCTCAGAGTTGCTAACCCTCAAAGGCCGAGGGAGTTACGAGAGCCTCTCAGGCAATCTCGAAGGCCTCATCAATAATCATTACACCGAGGCGGGCGCCGAGGCGGCCATCACCCTGCCCCATTTCTCCATGCCCTTCGTCAAACGCTCTTATCGCCGCAAAGTGTTGGCTTCCACGGAGTTTTCCATCAACGGCAACTACCAGGAGCGACCCGAATACACCCGCATCATCGCCGGTGCCGGCTGGCGCTACAAATGGAACAATCGCAAAAACACCAACCGCCGCATTTTTGACCTCGTCGACATAAATTACGTCTTCCTCCCGCGCTCCACGATCAACTTCCTCGACGAAGTGGCCGGCACAAACCCGCTGCTGCGCTATAGTTATGAGGATCACTTCATTATGCGCATGGGCTACTCGGTTTTCCTGACCAACCGCTCGGCTTCGTCGCTCCTTCCGGGGCAGTCGCCGGGGGGCTCCCCGCGCAATGTCTGGACCCTCCGCGCCTCGGTCGAAAGCGCCGGAAATCTACTCTATGCCATCTCCAACGCCGTCGGCCAGCGCAAACACGAAGGCGCCTACAAAATCTTCGGCACCCAGTATGCCCAATACGTCAAAGGCGAGGCCGACTACATGATCAGCCACCGCTTCAATTGGCGCACGTCGTTAGCCTTCCACGTGGGCGCCGGCGTGGCCGTGCCTTATGGTAATTCGTCGATGCTGCCCTTCGAAAAACGCTTCTATGCGGGCGGCGCTAACGGCGTCAGAGGCTGGGGCGTGCGCACGCTCGGCCCCGGGCGTTATGACGCGCGCAATTCCGTCAGCGACTTTATCAACCAGTGTGGCGACATCCGCCTTGACTTCAGCGTCGAGGCCCGAGTGAAGCTCTTCTGGGTCTTAGAGGGCGCCGCATTTATCGACGCCGGAAACATCTGGACCATACGCAATTACGAAACCCAACCGGGCGGACTTTTCCGCTTCGACTCCTTTTATAAAGAACTTGGCTGGGCCTACGGCTTAGGCCTGCGCATGGATTTCACCTACTTCCTGCTGCGCTTCGACCTCGGCATGAAGGCCTATAATCCGGCCATGAACCAGGAGCCCTGGCCCCTGACTCACCCCAATTGGCATCGCGATGCCACATTCCATTTCTCCGTAGGATATCCCTTCTAAACCCCTCAAAATCAGATGAATCCACTCGTAATTTTCGACCTCGACGGCACCCTCCTGAACTCCATTGCCGACCTTGCTCACGCCTCTAACCACGCCCTCTCCGTGTGCGGCTATCCGACGCATGACCTCGCCACGTATCCCTTCTTCGTGGGCAATGGCGTCGGTCGCCTTTTGGAGCGCGTCCTGCCGCCCGAACATCGTGACCCTGAGTCAATTAGCTATCTGCGAAAAGTATTTGAAGAGTATTATGACCGCCACCTCTGGGACCACACCGTGCCCTACCCCGGCATAGAGGATATGCTCCATGAGTTGGCCGATCGCGGCTATCGCCTCGCCGTAGCCTCAAATAAGTATCAATCAGCCACTTCCGCACTGATTGCCCACTTCTTCCCGCGCCTCCCCTTTGAGAGCGTCCACGGCATGCGCCCGGGGATTCCGGCAAAGCCGGACCCCTCCATCGTCTTCGGCATCCTGCGCGACGTCCCCACCCCCAAGGAGTTGGTCACCTACGTGGGCGACAGCGGCGTCGACATGGAGACGGCCCGACGCGCCTGTGTGCGCAGCGTCGGCGTCACCTGGGGTTTCCGCCCCATCTCCGAACTGCGCCAATACTACGCCGAAAACATCATCTCCGACCCCGCCGAACTCCTCCGCCTCTGCCCGAAACTTTAAAGCGAGGGGCAGAGGAGCAGGGGGACTTGCGGGTGACGGCGCTCCATGTAGCGGCGGATGAAACCGACCGTGTCGGCGGCAATGCGCTCGTCTTTGCTGTCGAAGTGCTGATTGTAAATCACTGAGTGAAGGGGAATTGCGCGACGCTCCAAGGCCTCGAGCGAGAGCAGCGTGTGGTTTATCGACCCCAAAGTACCGTTAGTCACCAACGCCACGGGCAAACCGCGCGACGCAATGTAATCAATGGTCCAAAAATCGTCGGTCAGCGGCACCATCAGTCCGCCTGCGCCCTCAAGGAGCACCACGTCATAGCGCGAATCCAACTCCTCCATGGCGCGGTCAATCGCCTCAAAATCAATCTCTTTGCCGTCAATCTCGGCGGCCAATTGGGGCGAGCACGGATAGGAGAAAATTTGCGGCGCCGTGAGTCCGGCGGCGTCCTCCGGGAGCTCGCCCGTGCCCATCAGTCGGCGGTGGACGTCGATGTCTTCCGAGCGGCCCGTGTTGCCGGTCTGAATGAACTTTTGAGTGATCACGCTGAGACCCTGCTTGGCCATTTCGCGGGCAAGCCAGCCGGTGGCGTAGCTCTTGCCGGCGTCGGTGTGAATTCCGCTAACAAATATTACCATTTCTTTCTGAGTATCATGTAAATAGGTTGAAAAGTGAGGGATACGCGCCCATCCTCGAGGCGGGGCCAGCGGCGCTCAATCTTGCGCACACTGACTGCCGAGGGTCGCGCGTTTACTCCCGTGTCGCGGCAATGGCGCAGGGCGTCCATCGGAGTGTCAAACGCCTTGATAATCATGCCGCTATGCATCTCCAAAATCTCCAAATCGGCCGGAATTAGGCGCCGCAGCGACTCCTCCGAAAGGTAAGGCAGCGGCACTACTCCACACTCCGTCAGCTCCTTAAAAGTCTCCGGACCAAACGTGGAGAGCACGGCTAATCCGCCCGGCTCCAAGGTTCGGGCAGCATTGATGAGGAAAGCGGCGGGCGAGTTGAACCACTGCATGGTGGAGGCGCAGACCAAGGCGCTCAGGGAAGCGGGCTCGCAAACAAAAATTTGAGCCTCGCCGTCGGCCATTAAGACTGAATCATCGCCGGGAGCTATATCCCACAGAATCAACTCCTTGGGTTTGATTTTGGATTTGTATGCAGCAGCAAACGCACCGGTACCGGCACCTATTTCGAGGACCGTGCCACAGCCGCTTTTGTTGCGATGTTTAAGCCAAAGCTGGAGAAGATGGTCCTGGATTCGCTGCTGAACGGATGCCTCGGATTCATAAGTTTCGCGCCCTCGGGTAAAGCGAGTGGCCACTTGCTCTTTGTTAATGAGCAAACGCTCCAAAATGGCGTGAAAATCAGGCATATGCGGGCCAGCGACCTCAATGATTTCGGCTTTGCCGGACCATGCGCGGAGCTGGTTTTCAGGCGGGAAAATCAGGTCGCCGGAGGAGATTATGGCGTAATCCCAGCGAAACGGCACGGGGTTAGAGGGGAAGTGGAGGAGCTCAAATTGCAGATCCTCCAAGGGGCGGTCGCCGCGAGGCATATCTCCGGCACCCATGCGGCGACGGAACTTGCTGAGTGACTGCTCGGTAAGCCTTTCGGCGGTCAGCCGGAAAACCTCGGCGGGAATACCCTCAGTGTCGCTGACTGGATTAGGCGTGCCGTTGACCGCAATGGTCAGAGTTATAGGCAGTTGAGTGTCTAACAGAGCCAATTCCGCCGCATGCACGCCCAAAGACCAGGCCAAGACAACAACCTCGCGATAACCCACAATCTCGGGGAGCGTAAAGTCCCGATAATCAGTCACTACGGCAATGTCATAGCCCGGAAAATCAGACTTATTTTCAGCCGAGGGCACGGGAACACTCCAGCCGTTGAACACCAACAGCAGGCGCTTGCACCCATCGGTTTTCTTCAAAAAATCTACCTTCATAGCGTATTCATAACCTCCTTGAGGCGCAAAATATCATCATTTTTCAAGTCAGCGCTGAGCGAAAAACGGAGTCGCTCAGTGCCCGGCGGGACGGTCGGAGTTCTGATTGGCAGGACTTTAAACCCGCGCTCCAATAATTTGGCGGAGAGATTGAGAGCCGACTCGCTCGAGCCGGTAATCAGCGGCTGAATGTGCGATGGTTCTGCTTGATTTCCAAGGGCTTGCGCCAACAGCACGGAGAGCTCGCGCAGATGCTCGCGGCGCCCTTCCATGGCCGGAATGTGCTCCATGACGAATCGGCTCCAGGCAATGTTCAGCGGCGGCAAAGCGGTCGAAAAAATCAGCGACCGCGACGTATTTACGAAGTAATCATACATCTGCGGGTCGCGACACACGATGAACGCGCCAACCGACCCGATAGCCTTGCCTAAAGTGCCGACAACGAAGTCAACTCCCTGCAAATCAATGGCTAAACCGAGTCCGTCGCGACCACATACGCCCAAAGCATGCGCCTCGTCAACATAGAGCAGCGCATTTGGAAATCGGCTCTTGATGCGGGCAATTTCCGCCAACTGAGCCGTGTCGCCATCCATGGAGTAAACGGACTCCACGATAATCAAAACGCGCTCATAATCAGCGGCTTTCTTGGCTAAAATGCGCTCCAAATGCGCCAAATCATTGTGGCGAAAACGCTCAAAGGGCGCGCCGCTGAGCATAATGCCGTCGATAATTGAGGCGTGGACCAACTTGTCGGCCACAATCAGCGTGCCCTTCTTGGCCAGGGCGGCGACGGCGCCGGAATTGGCATGATAGCCGGAATTAAAAAGGAGCACGCGGCCACCGTAATATTCGCGCAGCAGCGACTCAAAGCGCTGAAATTCGCGCTGATCGCCCGCCAAAAGGCGCGAGGCCGAGGCGCTGAGTCCGAGCTCCCTACCCTCGCCGTCCATAAACTCGCGGCGCAAGTCCCGGTCCGTGGCAATTCCGAGATAATCGTTTGAGGATAAGTCAATTACCCCCTCCGCCGGCTCGCCCGAGGGGAGCTGACGGAAATTATTTTCGCTGCGCAGGCGCGACAGGGTTTCGGCGTAATGCTTCATCGGACAATGTCGAGAGTAGCGTTTACAAGAGTAGTAAGTTCCTCATCTGTAATCACATAGGGAGGCATCACGTAGACATTTCGGCCGAAGGGGCGCACCCAAATTCCACGCTTGACGCACTCTTTTTGAAAGTCGCCGACGTTGACCGGCTCCTTCATCTCAATCACGCCAATTGCGCCAAGCACGCGCACATCGGCCACCGAGTCAAACTCCCGCGCGGGCGCCATCTGTCGCTCCAATTCGCCGGCGATATGCGCAATGCGCTCTGCCATAGGCTGTTCGGAAAGCATCCGCAGGCTCTCCAACGCCACGGCACACGCCAAAGGATTGGCCATAAACGTCGGCCCGTGCATCATCACTCCCGCCTCGCCGCGCGAAATGTCGTCGGCCACCTTGGCGTTGGTCAGCACGGCGCTCATGGTCATATATCCGCCCGTCAGGCCCTTGCCCACGGTCATGATGTCCGGCTCCACGCCGGCATGTTCGCAGGCAAAACAGCGTCCGGTGCGCCAAAATCCCGTGGCTACTTCGTCGAAAATCAGGTAAATACCCAATTCCGTGCAGACCCGGCGCAGTTGGCGCAAATATTCGGGATGATAAAACCACATCCCGCCGGCGCCCTGCACTATCGGCTCGAGAATCACCCCGGCCAACTCGTCGGCATGCTCGCGCAGCAGCTTCTCCATCGGCTCAAAATCCGCCGGATCCCACTCCTGGCCGAATCTGACTTGCGGCTGCGGCGCAAAAAAGCGCACAGGCAGCGCTGAGCCGAAGGCGCCATGCATTCCCGTGACGGGGTCGCAAACCGACATGGCGTTCCAGGTGTCGCCGTGATAGCCGCTGCGAATGGTGGCGAAATTCGTGGCGCGATGGCTGCCGGTGGTGCTAACTCGTGCCTGCACAGCCATTTTCATGGCCACTTCCGTTGCCACCGACCCCGAGTCGGCATAGAAAATATTATTCATCGACTTCGGCGCGAGCTCCAAGAGCTTCTTGCCCAACTCAATGGCCGGTTCGTGAGTCAATCCGCCGAACATCACGTGGCTCACCTTCTCCATCTGGCGCACCAAGGCGGCATTGAGGCGCGGATTGTTGTAGCCATGGATTTCACACCACCACGAGGCCATGCCGTCAATCAGCGCGGTGCCATCCTCGAGGTAGATTGTGCACCCCTGGGCGCGGTCCACCTTGTAAGTGGGCAGCGGATTGAGCGTGGAAGTGTAAGGGTGCCAAAGGTGCTCGCGGTCAAATTCGTCGTGTAAGCTCATAAAGAATCTGCGGCAAAACCGGGGTCTCGCCGTCGTTAATTATCAAATAATGTGAGGGGTTCGCGCCGGCGGGTCGCTGGACGTCGATGCGGGCCTTGACCTCGGCGACAGTGAGGCCGTTGCGGGCCATCACGCGGCTGATTCTCAGCTCCTCGGGGGCCGTGACTTCCCAAATTGCGTCGACCATGCGGTCAAAGCCGCTTTCATAGAGTATGGCGGTCTCGACAAAGAAGAGCGGGCCCCGGCAGCGGGCAATTTCCGCGCGGAGGTCAGCGGCCACGGCGCCATGGACTATCTCATTGAGCCGCAGGAGTTTATCGGGATTGGCAAAGACACATTGCCCCAAGGCGGGGCGATTGAGCGTCCCGTCCGGATTCAGAGCCTCCGGGGTCACTTCCTCGGCTATGCGGCGGCGCATTTCCGGGTCGGAATCCTGAAGGCGGCGCGCGCGGCTGTCGCAATCATAGACCGGAAAGCCCATGGAGGCGACCACGCGGCTGACCACGGATTTCCCGCTCCCTATGCCGCCGGTAATTGCTATGACTTGCGGTGCGCTCATGGCTCTTCGGCAGCCGGCAGGTAGGCCTTTTGCTCAATCAGATATTCCACGGAGTCAACCGACAGGGATATGTCCTGATAGTAATTCGGATGGCTCCCAAGGGTCAGGGGAATCTTCGTGCCCGAGCGGTTAAAGAAGTCGGCATTAACCGTAATCACCGAATTTTCAGTGGAATAGAGGCTCATGGGCAGCAGATAGCTCACGGAGACCTGCGAGGGGAAGAGCACCACTTCATGGGAGGCGGCCGAGGCGCCATGGAGCAGCGTGACGGGCACCACACGCGTCTTGGCAATCAGCGGCTCTACGGGGATGGTCACCGTGACATACTCCGGCACGAGGCGCACTCCCGGCTCCGGGCGCAGACGCACCTTATAGACTAAGGTGTCCGTAAGGTCCGTGCGGCTGATCGGCATGGTCTTGACGGACACGGGACGCGAGGCCAAGTGGCGGGCGGCATAGGCCGTGACCGTGTCGGGGCTGACGGTGATGGAGCCGGAGATGACTGACTGCGCACTCGGCTCCACTTGCAGGTCGGGGATAACCACGGCCCTGACGCCGGGGCGGTCGGTGATGATGAAGCTCAGCGAGTCGGGGCGAATGCTAACCACCTGAGTAGTAGACGCAAAGAGGCCGCGGACACGGGCGTTGAGCTCCACCTCGGGGAAGGCCACGCGGTCCTTGAGCGGATAGGCCGTCAGTTCGTCGTAGCGAATCTTCAGCCCCGGAGTGGCGTTCCAATAGTAAGCGGCGAGCACGGAGCCCTTGTCGCGCACGTTGACAGTCAGCGACTTAGGCACTTCCGAGATGAAATGAATGTCGGCGGGGACATCCGTAATCTCCAACTTGACCTCCAAGTCACGCTGCGCATCATCGTTGAGCGACATGATCACCCAAAAGATGTAGCTCACAAGCGTGAACAGCAGAAAAACGATCACGTCCTTCCCGCGCGAGCTTTGAAGCAGCTCGCGCACTTTCCGAAAGAAGCGGACAAAGGGATTTACGTGTTCGTTTTCAGCCATTTACCGGGGGCGGGGATTAGTTCTTGGCGTCAGCGTTGACGGAGTTGGCGGCGTCGGCCTGGGCGTCGGCAGCCGAGGGATAGATCATTGATTTCTCGACCTTGATTTTCACTCCGGGAGCCACTTCGAGGGTGAAAGTGGTCTGGCCGATTTCAGAGATTTTGCCATGAATGCCGCCGGCCGTGAGCACGCGGTCGCCTTTCTGAAGGCCGTCGCGAAACTTCTGCGTTTCCTTCTGGCGCTTTTGCTGCGGGCGAATCATGAAGAAATAAAAGACAACGATGAGGAGAATAATCATTC
>CAZLMV010000082.1:0-5333 GCA_964560625.1 uncultured Bacteroides sp.
ATGGTATGATTGGTATAATATGCGCAAATTTACAAAAAATTCCTGAAACCCACAACCCTTTCCCCGAAAAATAGCTAAAATAGCTAAAATAGCTACCTTAGCTATGGTAGCTACGGTAGCTATTTTAGGGGGGCTTGTTCGGTTATTTGGGGAGTTTGAAGGAGATGGGGAGGGTGTACCAGCAGCGGACGGGTTGGCCGTTTTTCTTGGCGGGGATGAATTTCGGCATGGCCTTCGTCAGGCGTGTGGCCTCGGCGTCAAGGTCCTTATCCTTTGAGCTTCGCGCAATCTTTACCGGACCGATTGAGCCGTCTTTTTCCACGACGAAATGCATCGTTACGCGCCCCTCAATGCCCTTCTCCTGCGCTGAGGCCGGGTATCGCTTGTGCTTATACAGCCATTCATACATACCCTTGTCGCCTCCAACAAACTTGGGCGATTCATCCACTTCCACGCCGGAGAAAACATCCTTAAAGGCCTCCTCCACCGGCGCCTTTGGCTCGGTTATGTGGATCACAACATCACGCACTCCGTAGCGCTTAGTAAGTTCATCTATTAATTTATTGAGCTCATCTATCGGCATGCCGATCCACTCTTGTTGCGTGGTGTCCGTCGCTTCAGGAGCAGCGTGTGCCCCGGCCGGAAGCCCCGGCCAAAGGCAACTTCCCAAAAGGATCAATTTCTTAAACATAACAGTTTGTTTAATTGGTGCATCCCTACAGGCATTTTGGGGGTTATTTTGTGAGTTTGAAGGAGATGGGGAGGGTGTACCAGCTGCGCACGGGTTGGCCGTTCATTTTGGCGGGGATCCATTTGGGCATGGTTTTGACCACGCGGACGGCCTCGGCATTGAGGTCGGGGTCTACGGCGCGAACCACTTTGGTTTCGCCAATGGAGCCGTCTTTTTCCACCACGAATTGGACGGTTACGCGGCCTTGAATGTTGTTTTGGGCAGCCATTTCCGGATAGCGGATGTTTGATGCGAGCCAGCGATACATGGCTGCGTCGCCGCCGGGGAATTTCGGGGATTCTTCTACGGCGGTGAAGATCTTCTCAGGCACCGGATTGGCGGGTTTCTCCTCAGTAGGTTTCTCCTCAATGACTTTCATCTCGACGTCGTCTTCCACGATCGGGACCCGGCCGATAATTTCGGAGGTTTCAACCATTACTAATTCAGTAGGGGTCGGTTCCGGTTCGGGGTCGGGGAGGCGGAGTTTGGAGCCTTTGGGGAAGGCGGTGAGGCGGGTGAAGGTGAGGGTTTTGGAGTCTTTGGGGTTGAGGAGGACGAGGCGCGACTCGGTGATTTGCTTGATCTGCATTCGCGAGGCAAAGTGGAGGGCGTTGAGGCGGGGGAGGTGGGCCGCGGCGGCGTCGTAGAGCTGATCAGACTTGGAGCGGGGGATTTCGCCCTGAACCACTTGTTCGCGGACCACGGCGCCCCATTGCAGCGGCGCGTCGGTGCTTTTGGGGGTCATCGCCAAGGTGTTACCGCTGACTTGCCAGCCGCCGGAAATCTCGGCGAAGGCGGCGTGAGGGGTGTCCTCGATGGTGACGCTGCGGATGATTTCCATGGTGCCGTTGCTGCTGAAGCGGAGCATCAGGGAGCCTTGCTGGGTGGAGGACTTGTAGGGGGAGGTCCAGATGCCTACGATCTTGGAGGCGAGATTTTGCTGCGCCGCGGCCGGGAGCGCGAGGCAGAGGCAGAGCGCAGCAAAAAGAATGTTACGTAAATTTTTCATAAGCGATTGATTACCAGTCAACTTCTTCCGTGTCTTCTACGATGGCCACCTCCGTGACTTTGGGTTCATTGGAGGGGGCAGAGATGGTGATGGTGATAATGGAGCCGTCGTCGTCGGAGTTGAGGCTCAAGTTGCAGTTCTTGCCGGTGAAGTTGATGCTGTCGTCGGAGTCTTGGCCCTGGGTGTAGCCTTTCTCTTTGATTTTGGCGACGAGGGCGTCTTTGACTTCTTTCCAGCAGGGTTTCTGGGCGTTGGCGGTGATGCTTACGCGGTCAATTTTGGCGTCGGGGTTGGCCACGACGAATGAGTTCCAGTTATAGAAGGCGTCATATTCGCCGTCTCTGCGGGCAATGATTTCGTCGGTGGAAGCGGTGACGGAGGTGGTGAAGCGGAAGCCTTCCTTGCCGAGTTCGTCGGCGTCGAGGCGGGTGCTCCATACGTACGGCTCGTAGTCAGTGATGCCGAGGGAGGAGACGGGCGTGCCGATGACGAACTTGCCGATGCCGCCCATGACGAGATTCTCGGTCATGGCATTGGCCACGGATTCGGGATTGAAGTAGTCGGTGGTGATAAACTGACCATGAGCCGCACCAAAAGCGCAGTCAGCAAAAGTTTCTTCGCCGATTTGCTCGCCCTTGGCGTTTAGAAGGCAATATTTTTTGTTTTTGCCAAGGAATTTGAAGTCACCAATGCCTACGATGCTGCTAACTCTTTTGTAGCCATCAAATTCGACTTTCTTTTCGCCATTTTTGTCAATGATATAGGCCTTAGTTTTATCATCGTCGCCTTTTTGAGCTAAGAAAGTTCCGTCGGGGAGGATGTCGATTGAGCTATATTTGGCTTTGATGATGGTTTCGCCCTTCATGTCCATGATGCCCCATTCACCGTCGCTATTGGCGAATTCAAAGTATTTGGAGTTATGGTTGCCAAGAAAGTCAACTTTGCTGCTGACCTTGGTAAACTCGCCTTTTTTGTTGATGAAGCCCCACACTTCTTTGTCGGTATCCTTAACGGAGAGGTGGCCATCGCTAAATTGGTATGCACGGGGGCTATATTCTTCCTTTAATTTGAAGAGGACCTTGCCGCTCTTGTCGATGACGGAAATGGTGGGTTTGCTGTCTTCGTTTTCGGCGGCTTTGACAACGAGGGCCACGCCGTCGGCAAAGGGAAATGCGTCATCATACTGAGGTTTGATGGTGACCTTGCCGGAGGCGTCGGCATAGCCGCCCTTTCCGTCTTCGTTTGCAATCAGGAGCATGCCGTCTTCCACATAAGAACTACACAGGGTAATTTCCTTGCCGTCAACGGGTTCGAGGGTGGCTTTTACCTTGCCTTTGTTGTCGACGAGGGTGATACGTTCACCTTTTTGGGTCACGGGGATTACGCCTTCATTGTAGGCGCCGACGGCAACGAGTCCGCTAAGCACCTCATTTTTAAGGTCTTTGATATTATAGAGGCTGTAGGAATTGCCTTCTTCTACGGAGAACATGCCGTTAACTACGCAGGTGGGCTGGTTTTTGAACTCGTCTTCGGCGTAGAGTTTGCCTTTGCTGTCGATGAAGCTCCAGCTCTTGCCCTCGCGGAGTTGCACGGGGATGTATTCCACGGAGCCTTCGAGGCCGTCGGAGGAGGAGCTGCCGCAGCTGCAGAGCAGGCCGACGAGCGCGCCCAAGAGGCCGAGTTTGATGTTTGTGCGTAACATAATGTAAGTGAATTTGGGGGTTAAGTTTATTATTTCCGCAAAGTTACGGAAATTTTTTCAATTTTTTTAACTTTTCACCGCTTTTTTGGCAGAAAATTATTAACTTTGCAGTTCAAACAGCATTTTTGTTCACATTATGTTCCGTCGTTTATTCGCTTCCGCCGCGGCCCTTGCCGCCATATTTTCCCTCTGCGCCCAGTCGGCGCCTGTCTCCATTGCCGACATTATCGGCGAGTCGTCCATGCCCGAGGATACGCTCAACATCCAGGCCTCCGACTCGCTGCTGTTCACGGTGCGCCCCCTGTCGCCCACGCTCTTCCTGCCGGCGCTCTATATGCCTTACCGACTGGATATTAAGCCGGTAACTCTGACGGCCGACGCCCCCGCCAAGCCGACGATTCCCGCCTTGGAATGGGTGGAGCAGGCCGGCGCCGCCATCGCCCTGAGCGACCTCATTCGCCAGACCCACGCCATCAACCACCCCCAGGACGTGCACCTCAACCTCTACTCCCTGCCCGAGCCTCCCAAGGTCTACATCCTGACGGCCGACCCGGAAACTGCCACGTTTGTCTTCTCGGAGGAGGTGCCCGCCGTGGCCGTCGAGACCGTGGAGATTGCCCCGGCCGACATCCGTAAGCAGCATTGGCTCAATAAGTTCGGCATCAACCTGCAGTTCTCGCAGGCCTACGTCAGCCCCAACTGGTATCAGGGTGGCAACAGCTCGCTGAACCTCATTGCCGACTTCACTTATGAGAGCAAGCTCAACACGAAATTCCACCCTAAGTTGCTGTTTGAAAACTTCTTCCAGTGGCGCACGGCCCTGCAGACCGTTCGCGACGACCCCCACCGCAAATACTCCCTGACCGAAAACCGCTTTCAGATCAACTCCAAGTTTGGTTACAAGGCCGCCCACAATTGGTATTACACCATCACCGGGATGCTCAAAACGCCTATCTTTATCGGCTATAAATCAGGCACTCAGACGCGCACGGCGTCGCTCTTCTCACCCGGCGAACTCAACATCGGCGCCGGTATGACCTATAACCTCAACGCCGCCAACGGCAAGTTTACCCTCGGAGTGACCCTCTCGCCGATTTCTTACAACCTCAAGACCTGCATCGACACCAAGATTGACGAGACCTCCTTTGGCATCAAGCAGGGACGCAAGGCTTTCCATTCTTATGGTTCGTCGGCCGAAGTGACCTGGAACTGGAAGATTTGCTATAACGTGAACTATTCGAGCCGCATCTTCGCCTTTACCAACTATAAGTATTTCCAGGGCGACTGGCAGAACCAATTCCAGTTCACCATCAACCGCTTCCTGACGGCGAACCTCAACGTAGACCTGCGCTACGACACGTCGGCCACCTCCAACCCCGACTGGCACAAACTCCAGCTCCGCGAACTCTTCTCCTTAGGCTTCACCCACTATTTCAGCCACTAATCGGGAAATAGATTAGCTATTTTAGCTAATATAGCTATTTTAGCACCCCCCCCGCAGTTTACCGGGAGAGGAGGGGGGTGGGATCCATGGGGGTGCCTCCGCAGCGGATTTCGAAGTGGAGGTGAGGGCCGGTGGAGTTGCCCGTGGAGCCGCCTAAGGCGATGACTTTGCCGGGGAGGACTTGGTCGCCGGGCTTGACAAGGGAGGCGGAAAGGTGGGCGTAGCGCGACTGGATGCCGCCGGGATAATCTATGACGATGAAATGGCCATAGCCTCCGCGCTCAAAGCCCACGCGGGCCACGGTGCCGCTGATGGCCGCGCGAACGGTGTCGCCCGTCTGCAGGGCGATGTCGACGCCTTTGTGCATGCGATTTCCGCGCTCGCGAAGGCCGAAGGGCGAGGTGATGCGCCCGGGCACGGGGCGATAAAACGTGGCGATGATCGTCTC
>CAZLMV010000082.1:5433-9148 GCA_964560625.1 uncultured Bacteroides sp.
TTTTTCAGGTCCTTGGAAAAGGGCTTGAGGAAGAGAATCCACACTGCGCAGGCCACGAATCCGAGGAACGCAAACCCTATGAGAAACAGCAACTTGCGGGGGCTGGCGGCCTTGATGGGCACAGTCGGCGGCTCGATGACCACGTAGACGGGCGTCTCCTGCTGCACAACGGTTTGACACGTCTGCACGCGGTGGGCCATCTGATTATAGAGCGCGAAGGCGAGCTGCGTTTCGTTTTCCATGCGCTCGCGGGTGATGCGCGCCGACTGGGTGGCCAGGCCGTGGTTGCGGTCAATGTAGTCGGCCAATTTCTTCTGGGCGTCGTAATATTCCTGCTGAGCCTCGGCGCAGATTTTTTCGGCAAAAAGGAGGTCTTCGCGGGCCTTGTCGGTGCGATAGTTGGTGACGTATTGCTGCAGGCGTGACACGACCGTGTCGCAAAGAATTGCCGACACCAAGGGGTCCTGCATGGTGACGCTGACGCTGACGTAATCCTCCACTTCGGCCGTGATGCGCGCGCGCAGAGCCTCGACCATGCGTGTCTCCTCGAGGGTCAGCTGGAAGTTGTCAAGATGGTGACCTTCAGGGGTTTCCTCCTCGGAGCTGAAGAGGCCGATGACCTTGCCGGGGAGGCCGAGAATGGCGCTCCACCAGGGGGCGCGGATGTCGTCTTGCAGGTATTTCTCCACGGTGAGCTTCTCGCCGCTCTCGGTCTGCACTTCGACGGAGAAAAGGCCCGTCAGGAAGGGTATGGACGAGACAATGTCGGGATACAGTTGCGGATAGACGGCCTCGGTGCTTCCGGCGCCGCCGCTGATGCCGGCCATGGAGGCCAAGGCGCTGAGGCCGCCGGAGCCTTTCTTGGAGTCGGTGAGCTCGGGCGAGAGCTTGGCCTCGGTGACGTATTCCTTAGGGATGGAGAAGGCGATGACCAGGCCTGCTACGGCGCCGATGAGGGTCCACTTCAGCAGCTTGCGGCGACTATGCCAGAGGCGCAGGGCAAGGTCCAGGAGGTCTACTTCGTATTCCTCGTCGTCAGCTTTTTTCTTAGCGTCTTGCTCGTCTGATTTGCTCATAGGGTCCACGGGGATTATCTTCTGAAAATGTTGGTGATAGTTGCGGCCAAGGCTGCTACGGACGAGAAGCTCGTGGCGTAGGCCATGACTTTGGCCCAGTCGGTGCCGGTCTTATTGGGCTTGGTGGGCACGATGATTTGACATCCCGGCTCGATGGGGGTGTTGCGCTTGGCCTTGGCCACGTTGCCGTTGAGGTAGACGATGAAGGCCTTGCCTTTCTTGGCTTGCTGGCCATAGCCGCCGGCTTGGTCAATGTAGTATTTCAGCTTCTTGCCGGGTTCGTAAGTAACTGTGTTGGGGAACATTACCTCGCCGGCAATCTTGACGGTGCTCTGCTCTTCGGGGATGAACAGATGGTCGCCCGGTTGGAGCACGATGTCGTAGGAGCTGCCGGGGTTGGCCAAGGCCTTTTCCAGGTCGATGCCCACGTTGTAGGTCCTCGACACCTGGATCTTGCTCAGGGCTATGGAGTCGCCCTGATTGCCCTTGCTGTTGGCAATGGCGAAGCGCAGGGCCTCGGCGCGGGCGGTGTATTCGTCGTCGGTGAGTGCGCGGGTCAGGTGGGCGCCCTTGATGTAGGCCCCGTCGAGGATGCCGCCGGCGCGATTAATCACGTCGGTGATGCGCTCGTTGCGCTTAACCAAGGCATAGCGGCCGCCGAACAGCACCTCGCCGCCCACGGAGACATAGCGCTGCGGCTCATAGCCCGGGCTGACGCGGACAATTACGTTATCATAAGGCTTGAGCTGGAAGCCGCCGCCGTTGGCCGTCAGTCCGTTTTCGATGGAGACGGTGAAGATTTCCGAGAGCATCTGGGTCTGCTCCGTGGCCATCGGGTCATTGATGCGGCGGGCAATCTCCACGCGGGCCGTCGAGGCGCCCTCGCGCAGGCCCCCGGCGCGGAAAATCAGGTCCTCGAGCGTCAGGTTGGCCGCATAGGGGTAGGAGCCGGGGTTATGAACCATGCCGCCGATGGTCACGTCGCCCACGTTTTGCAGGTCGGTGATAGCCGAGATGACAAGCACGTCGTTGCGCTTCAGCGGGATGTCGGCAATGCGGCCCGACATGAGGTCGGCGAGGTTGAAGGCGATGATTTCCGGCTGAAGGTCGTCTTTTTCGCGATAAAGCAGGGCGCGCTCCGTAAAGGCGTCTTCCGTCAGGCCTTCGCCCTTTTGAATCAGCTGTTTAACCGTGCCGACCTGATTATCTAAGGCGTAGAGGCCGGGGCGGAACACCGAGCCCTTGACCTCGACTTTATTGGCAATGCGGTTGAGAATGGTGCCCACGGTCAAGACGTCGCCGTCCTGGAGCCGATAGGTGGGATATTGCGCGCGGGAGATGTTGACCAACTCATTGTCGGTGCCGTTCTGGCGGGCCAAGCCGATGGTCTCCGTAAAGGCCTCGGAAGTGAAGCCGCCGGCATAATCGATTATGGTCTTGATGGTTTCGCCCGGCTTGAGCTCGTAATACATCGGGCGGCGCACGTTGCCCTCAATGTTGACCAACGTCTCGTAGGGGGGCACGATGATTACGTCGCCTTCCTCCAAGCGGATGTTGCCGGTGCTTTTGCCGTTGAAGAGGTATTCATAGACGTCGATGCCGGCCACTTTCTTGCCGTTGCGGAGCACCTGGATGTTACGCATCGAACCGATGGAGTTGATGCCACCGGCGCGATGAAGCGCGTGAAACACCGTCGAAAACGGCGACAGCACGTAGGTGCCCGGAGTGGCCACCTCGCCCATCAGGTTGACCTGAATAGTGCGGATCTGGCCAAGGGTCACTTGGATGTTTGACTCCGCGTCGCCCACCCCGGCATATTTCTGTGAAAAAGATTTGCGGATATGCTTGGCCGCCTCCTGAATGGTCAGCCCATTCAGATAAACCGGACCCAACTGGGCAATCATGATGCTCCCCTCGGGCGAAATCGTCTGGCGCAGATGATCCTCCGCCTCGCCCCAAATGTCGATGACCACTTCGTCGCCGGGGCCAAGGCGATAGTTTTGCGGAGTGGCTAAATTATCGTTAGGCTCGAAGGTCAACGTGCGCGAATTAAACACGTTATGGCCGTAAATCTGGCGGCGACCCATGCCGTCGGGATTCGCCGCGCTGCCGTTGTTGGCCCCGCCGATTCCCTGCTCGGCAATCGTCTCGCGAGCCTGCTGATGGCGCGACGCCATCTCGATGGGGGCCAAACCGTCGTCCTCGGCGCCATCCTTCTTCTCTTCGGCGTATTGAGCCTTGATTCGCTGGGCCTGCTCGGGCGTCACACCCTTGGCCATCAGCATCTGGCCAATCTGCTGCTCGGTCTTCCCGGCAGCCGACTGCTGTTTGATAAAGGCAATAACCTCCTTATCGGTCATGGAGAAGGCCGACAAGGTGCAGCAAGCAATCAGCGATAATACTATATGCCTGATTTTCATCGATGAAAGTATATTTAATGTGATATGATTCAACGCAATAAGCGAGCTCTTGCCCGGGCAAAACCTCACCAATTCACCCGCAAAGATAAAAAAAATTTCCCACCCCACCAAAGATTCCCCCAAATTTTTACCCCCACCCCCCCGAACTATGGTTTCTATGGGGCTAAATCTTAGGGGTAATTGCATATGTCAGTTTTATTGCGTAACTTTGCAGAAAAT
>CAZLMV010000083.1:0-9096 GCA_964560625.1 uncultured Bacteroides sp.
GCCCGACATCTTCCTCAACACCACCGTAGGCACCTGGGCATCGCCCTTCTGGTACTCCGTCTCGGACTGCACCTGGCGCCAGGAAGCCGACTATGGCAAGGTGGGCAACAACAGCAACGACCGCGAACAGTGGATCACCTATCGCGACCGCCTCGTCTATCAAAACTACGTCAAAAACTCGCCCCTCTGCCCCACCAACTCCATCATGACTCACGGCCTCATCCTGACCGAGCATGAAAACCCCTGCAAATACTCGCAGGTCTACAAACACGTGCTCAACGAAATGCGCTGTGCCTTCGCCTGCGGCTCCAACATGGTGGAACTCTACACCGACTATCCGCTTATGAACTCCATCAAGGGCGACGGCGTCAAGGGCAAGCTCTGGGAAGACATGGCCGAATGTATCTTCTGGCACCAGAACAATTCCGACGTGCTCCCTGACTCCCACTGGGTCGGCGGCAACCCCTGGACCGGCTCCAAACACGAAGTCTACGGCTGGGCATCCTGGAACGGCGTCAAATCAACCCTCGCCCTCCGCAATGGTGCCAACACCGCCCAGACCTTCAAAACCACCCTGCGCCAGGCCCTCGACATCCCGCCCCACGTAACCGGCTCCATTCGCCTCAAACCCTCCTTCAAGGTCCAGGACGAACTCGCCGACATCCCCCTCGACGAGCCCATCGACATCGATAAGGAGCTGACCTTCAACCTCCCCGCCTCAAGCGTCTACTGCTACGACGGCATCGAAGGCAACACCGCATGGCCCGTCTACCCCGACCCCGAGCTCCCCGGCGACGTCGACAACCTCTCCGAGATTGCCACCGACCTCCCCGCCGCCGACTCCACCATCTACGACCTCCAAGGCCGCCGCGTCCTCAACCCGCAAAAAGGCCTCTACATCCAATCCCACAAAATCATCAAACTCTAACCCCTATAAAGACCATAGCATATTGACGGGGAGTGGCTTTGATAGCCACTCCCCGTCAATATATGAGAGTATAAACGTTATTTTAGGCCTACTTCGGCAGCTCGCTTTGACGCTTTTGACAGAACCCGATTATAGCCTGCTCTTAATTCATAAGGAGCGGCAGGAGTACGAATATATGGATAAAGAATGCTGTCTAACACATTTGCATAGTTTCCAATCATAATGTACTCAGGGTCAGAGGCGAGGTAAAGCCTTACGCTATCCTTGTCGACGCCATTGTCTATTGCGACCTGGGCTTTTTCATAGACTACGGAAAACATGCCGTCCAGTTGCTGAAGGATTCTGCCATAGTCCGCAGAATCTAATCTATACCCGTCAAGCGCTTTATTTATTAGCTCTTGGGTGATTTCCTCGGAATACTTTTCGGCATTTGAAGGTCTATTACAAGCAGTCAGACTAATAGCTATCAGCAAGATTAGACTATAGGCCCGAATGTTACAAAGATTAGTTGCCATTGATCAAACGGCTGATGCCATAGCTTGTGCTGTAAGCAGCGTCATAAGCATCCTCAGGGCTCAGACTGCTATAACCGCCACAGGCACAAAGCATGATCATGCCGATTAATCCGACACCAAGGATTTTCTGAAAGCCTTTGTCTTTGATATTCATGGAGTAAGGACTTTTAACGTGCGCGGTAGACGCATCCATTATAAGAAACTGAATGAACAGATCCGCCTCTGATGGTCGCCTTGCAGGGAACTTCATTCCCTTCAAATTCAAGCACGACCCAACCATCTTGGATGGAGTAAGTGCCTGAAATACGAACCGAGTCGGATTTGGTAAGCACACACGATCCGTTCGTGTAGAGGGCAAGACATTCATCGCCATAGTAGAGCTTAACATTGGCGCGCGAAACCACCTTTGACATTTCAGAAGGGGCTTCGATGGCATTGACAGTGGCCGCGTAACTTCCATATCCGCAGAAAGTCATCGCAGCGACTGCCAAGATTATAGCCTTTTTCATGTCGGAATTACTTTGTGTACGTGGTGTTATTATAATAGATTGAACGGGCATTCGTGCAGGTGATAATTCCTACATTCTGACCGGAGTTGTTATAGAGCTGGAGGGTTACGTTACCCCAGGGATCAGTGCTTTTTTGATAGCTGTATTCGCTTGTCGAACCATTGATCACGATTCTGACAAAGTTGGAAAACACTCTGATCCAGTTGCCATTTTCAGCCTTGTAGAACCCACACCATGAGGGTTCGGCAGTTACAGTAGAAACACCCGCGGAAGCATTGGTGTTTGCGGCAAAAGCGGCGGGGGCGCTCATGCAAAGGCAAGCAATAGCTGCGAGAAGGATTTTTTTCATGTGAAAAAAGTCATGTGGTCTTACAGTCCCATCGACCATTCTAAATATAGAAACGTGGACTGACTTTTGCCTCGTCCATTGAGAAGGTCGTAGGAAAACCTATGAAGAAGATGAGGGAATAGCAGCCCACGCCTATAGCGTGAGAACCGCTTTTGATATCCTCTCTTCATTTGTGAAAATTTCCTACGTTTTCTCAAAAAGAGATAAACAAAAACGTTTCTTTTGTTATCAATATGTTCTGTCAGTCTGCGCAGAAAGACGCTGCAAATTTACTAATTTATTTTTAAATAACAAACATAATGCGAATTTTTTTAAAAATCTCCCCCAAAAACGTCCACCGCTTTAGCAGACGATGACATAACAAAACGCCCCATAAGGCGAAAAATAACTGGGGTGGGCACCCGCCTCGGGTGCCCGGCGCGCGACAAAAGAAGCCGCCGGGGGCGGCTCGGCACGCGGGGGCGCATGCCGTCCCCAGTTACCACGCGCGCTCATTTACTCGGGTGCCCGGCTGCGACAAATAATAACTCTTATAAGATTTATAAGAATTATACGAGTTATAAGCCTCTGCGTGTCAATCCAGTTTCATAAGGCGCAAAAGGCTGCAGAGCGGCCGCCGGAATTTAGGCAAGGGAGCGGGGCGCGAGGGTTATTGGATGGTGGCGGAGTTTTGGTTGTAGGCTTTGGCGACGCATTTCCATTGGCTCTGGAGTTTGAGCAGGAGCAGGAAGTCGGTGAAGTCGATGCGGCCGCCCCAGCCTTCTTCGAGCACGCGGACCACTGCTACGCTCTCTTCTACGGCTAAGACGTCGATGCGGGCACGGAAGTTTTCGCCGGCGCCGACGGTGTCTACATTGTGATAGAATTGCTCGATTGAGCCATGTTCAAGTACTCCGTCGAGCATGCCGAAGAGCACGGCGTCGTCAGTAAAAAGGCTGCGGGCATACTCGCTGTTGCCTTCGGCCACGCTTTTGACAAATTTTTCGGCAGCCTGTGCAACTGCTTCATATTCTTTGATTTCGTCTCTCATATTGGTTGATGTTTTAATGGTTAATTTTCCGAGTGCAAAATTAACACAGTATTTCGACTTGGGCAAGTACCGAAAAATTATTCACATATAGAAAAATTTTTCGGTATTCTGATTTTCAGGAATATTGCGTAACTTTGCAGGGAGAATAAATCAAGAATTATATGGCTTACGAAAAGAAAATACCCGTTGATTTGGACTGTCCGCTGCGGCTGACCATGAGTCTGATTGAATCAAAATGGAAATCATGCATCCTCGACGAACTACGCTCCGGCGCCCCGATGCGTCCGAGTGAGATTCACAAATGCCTGCCCGAGGCAGCTCCCCGGGTGCTTGACATCCAGCTCAAAGAGCTGTTGGAAGACGGATTGGTGGGAAAGACCATCTATCCGGAGCTTCCGCCACGTTCTGAATATGCAATCACGGAACTCGGCCGTTCGCTGCTCCCGATAATCGACATGATGCTCCGCTGGGGAGAGGATCATTATGAGATTTTCGAGAAGAAATATGGGCCAAAAGAGGGCTAATTTTTCGTCGGTCGGGCGAAGAATTTGTTGATGATGAGGGCGATGGAGCCGTCGCCGGTGACGTTGCAGGCGGTGCCGAAGGAGTCCATGGAGATGTAGAGGGCTATCATCAGGGCTTGGTCGGCCTCGCTGAATCCGAGCATGGAGCTGAGCAGCCCTAAGGAGGCCATGATGGCGCCGCCGGGCACTCCCGGGGCGGCAACGATGGAGATGCCGAGCATGCAGCAGAAGCCGATAAACATGGGGGTGGTGTAAGGGATTCCCTGCATGAGCATCAGGGCCACGGCGCAGGCCACGATTTTGAGGGCGGAGCCCGACATGTGGATGGTGGCACACAGCGGCACGACGAAACCGGCAATCTCCTGACTGACACCCATTTTCAGCGTCTGACGCAGGGTCACGGGGATGGTGGCGGCCGACGATTGGGTACCTAAGGCGGTGAAATACGCCGGGAGCATGGTCCAGAGGAGTTTCAGCGGGTTGCGGCGCACGAAGATTGCCGCCACGCAATATTGCCCGATGAGCAGCAGCACGCTCATCACGAAGATTATCACGATGATGCGGGCGAAGGCGCTGAGCATCGTGGCCACCTGGCCGCTGACGGTCATGTTCAGGAAGATGCCGAAGATGTAGAGCGGCAGCAGGGGGATGATGACGCGCTGAATGGTCATGGTGACGATCTCCAAGAACTCGCCGAAGCCGCGGCGCAGGGCGTCAGTCTTGAGCGAGGCCATGCAAATGCCCATCATAAAGGCGAAAACCAAGGCCGTCATCACGGACATCAGCGGCGGCATGTCGATGGTGAAATATGGTAGCAGGGCGCCGTCTTCGGGCACTTCACTGAGCGAGCCGGCGTGGATCAGTCGCGGAAAAAGCGAGTCGCTGACCATGAAGCTCATGATGCCCGAAAGGGTGGTAAAGCCGTAGGCTAAGAGCGCGGTGACGAGCAAAATCTTCCCGGCGCCGCGACCGATGTCGGCAATGGCCGGCGCGACAAATCCGAGGATGATCAGCGGAATGAGAAACGACAGAAATTGGGAAAAGATGGCGTTGAAAGTGATGAACACGCGCCCGAGCCAGTGGGGGAAAAACATCCCGCAGCCAATGCCCAAGGCAATGGCCACTAAAATCTGCACCAGCAAATTAACCTTAAAAGCCCTCATTATTTACAGTAGTTGAACGATAGTTGAACGGTGGTTGAACAGTAGTTGAACGGTGGTTGAACAGTGGTTGAACAGTGGTTGAACAGTTAAACTATTGTTCAACCACTGTTAAACAACTGTTCAACCACTGTTCAACCTTTATTTAGTTGCGGAGGCAGCCGATGGGGACCACGTAGACGCCGTCGCTGCGGCGATAAGCCATTTGCCCCCCGGTAAGCACCATTAGGAAAGAGGGCGCGGGGAAGCGCGTGGTGTCAATTTTTTCGGCTAATTGCAGGAGGTTTGCAGCTCCTTGGTCGATTTCGCGACTGCCGAGTTTGACTTCCACGGCGGCCCAGCGGCCATCATCTAACGCAATGATTAAATCTGCCTCTAAGTCGTTATGGTCATGATAATGTTTAATCGTGCCGCGCAGAGGCTCGGCATAGACTCGGAGATCTCTGGCACAGAGCGATTCGAACAAAAATCCAAAATAATTGAAATCTTCCAAAATGGATTGCGGGCTGGATCCGATGGCCGCTACGGCCAGTGAAGGGTCAACGAATTGCCTCTTATCTGAAGTGCGAATCCCGGTTTTAGATCTCAAGGAGGGTTGCCAGGCCTTAATATCCTCTAATATAAATAGGCGCCGCAATGACCGCAGATAAACTTCCAAGGTCTTGTCAGAAATAGAAGCATCATTGGCTTTAACGTCGGCCATGATGGTGCGATTAGAGGTCATCGTGGAGATATTTCGGGCCAACGAGCGGAGGATAGCCCTTACTCGGTCAGGGTCTTTCTGGGATTTATCGACGGCTGCGGCATCGCGTTCGCAGACGCCCTCGACGTAATCCTTGGCCACATCTAAGGCATCTTCTTTATCCAATTCGATAGCCGAGGGCCAGCCGCCGCGACAAATGGCATAGGCTAAATCCTCGATTGAAAGGCCACTTTCGGCAAATATCTCCTCCGGCTTGGAATCAAACAGTTCGCGCAGGGAGATGGCGCCATTGGATTCACCCGATTCAAAGAGGCTCATCGGGCGCATCTTGAGGCGGGAAATGCGCCCGGTGCCGGTGTGGAGCATTTCCTCATCTTCATCCACCACGACGCTTCCGGTCAGAATAAACTGCCCCTTGCCCGGATTTTGGTCCACGTGAAAGCGGATGCTGTCCCATAGCACGGTGGCCGTCTGCCATTCGTCAATCAGCCGCGGCTGCTCGCCCTTAAGGAGCATTGAGGGCGCCGTTTCCGCCATGCGCAGATATGACGCGCGCCGCTCCGGATCTTGCAGGTAAATCACGCTATTTGCCTGATTTAGAGCCGTCCAGGTTTTGCCACACCACTTCGGCCCTACAATAAGCACGGCCCCACTGATGCGGAGCTTGCGCTGCAGGGTGCTGTCGGCAATTCTGGGTATATATTTCTCGTTTTTCATTTCAAGTGCAAAGTTACGTAAAATCAGGGAGATGTGCAAGTAATTCCGAACTTTTCGGCGGTTTTGCTCCGAACTTTTCGGCGGTTTTACTCCGAACTTTTCGGCGGTTTTACTCCGAACTTTTCGGGGGTTTTATTCCGAACTTTTCCGGCGGTGGGGAAAATAAGGAGAGCTGCGTCGGGGGTGGGGTGACGCAGCTCTTATGTGGTTTCAGGGGGGAGTCGGCTTACTTGCTGGCTTCTTCGAAGAGGGCCTTGAACTCGTCGAGGGTGACGGTCTTGTCGTCGATGGTCACGGCGTTGCCAATGGCTTCAAAGAGGTTGGCGTTGGAAACCTGCTCGATGATGTAGCGGCGATTGTTTTCGTCCTTCAGGAGGCTCTCGGCGTAGTTCTTGAGGATGGCTTCGTCGAGGTTGGCCATGCCATACTGGGCAAACTGGCGGGCAGCGGCGTGAACGGCGAAGTTCATCAGGTCTTCTTCGGTCACTTTCACTTCGAGCTGCTGACCAATCTTGCCGCTGAGGATTTCCCACTTCATGAAGGGCTCAGACTTGGCAAATTCTTCGTTGATGTTTTCCTCGGTGAGCTCATTGTTGCGGCGCACGAGCCATTTCTTGAGGAATTCCACGGGGAGCTCGAAGTTGCCATATTTTTCCAGCAGGGTCTTGCGGGTCTGGCGCTCAAAGAGGGCGGCAGAGTTGGGCAGGAGCTGAGAGGCGATGCTCTTTTTGATGTTTTCGATGTATTGCTCTTCGGTGGTGCAGTCGGCGCCGAAACACTGTTTGAAGAATTCTTCGTTGTGTTCGGCGGGCTTGAGGCCGGTGATTTCGGTGATGGTGAGTTCGAAGTCGCCCTTGAGGTTTTCGGCCTGCTCTTTGGTAACGTTGAGCATGGCGGCGATTTCAGCGGCGTTGCCGTCGGTGGCAATCCAGGGATTGTAGACAATCACGCTGCCGGCCTTGGCGCCTTCAAATTTCTTGGCTTCGTCTTCGTTTTTGAAGGTCCAGGGGGCCACGATTACGCCTTCGGCTTGCACGTATTCTTCCTCCTTGCCTAATTCCTTGATGTTACCTTTAATCAGGGCGCGGCCTTCGTAGGTTTCGATGGGTTCCTGCGAGCCATAGCGTCCGCTCAGGGCTTGGTCTTGCTCCTTAACCATCTCGTCGGTCACTTCGATGCGATAGTAGGGGAGGTGCATTTCCTTGTTGAGGTCCACGTTGATTTCGGGCGAGAAGCCGAGCTCATATTCAAAGGTGTAGTCGGTCTTATTGTCGAGGTCGAGTTCGGTAATGTTGACGGGGAGGGGCTCGCCGAGGATGTCGATCTTATTGTCGCGCAGGTAGTTAATCACGGCTTCGTAAACTTCCTGGTTGATCACGTCGGAAGTCACCTGCTTTTTGAAACGCTTTTCGATGATTGACATGGGAACCTGACCCTTGCGGAATCCGGGGATATTGGCGTCGCGACGAACTTTTTTGAGTTCGGCGGCTACTTTGTCTTTGTAGTCTGCTTCAACGACTTCAACGGTGAGTTTACCGTCTACAGCGTTGGTTTTCTGAAGATTTACGTTCATTGGTTATGTTTTGAGTTATTTTATTGTCGTATTTTAGAGTGCAAAGATAGCTAAAAAAATGAAAAGTACAAAATAAAAAAATACAAAATTGACATTTTGGCGTGAATCCCACCCCCCGGGGGAGAAGTGTTGCGGCAAATTTCCGTACTTTTTTTGGCGATTTTATCCTTTTTATTTTGTACTTTTCATTTTTTTAGCTACCTTTGCGGAATGAAATCGCGAAAAGGTTTTTCGTCGCTGAGCGTGCAGGCCACGGCTACCATCTCCGTGGCGCTCGTCTTATTGTTGCTCGGCATGGTAGCTTCGCTCGGTTTGGCCGCGCGAAGCATCACTACTGACATTAAGGAACATATGGGTTTCGACGTGGTCCTCACCGAGCAAGCCTCGCTTGACCGCGTCAATGAGTTCAAACAACTTTTTACCGACGCGCCCTACGTCTCGTCGTTCCGCTATTTCTCGCCCGAGCAAGCCAACGAAACCTGGCGCGAAGAGATGGGCGAGGACCTCACCGAGATGCTCGACATCAACCCCTTCCTGCCCGAATTTGAGGTCAATGTCAAGGCCGCGTATGCCCATCCCGACAGCCTCGACGCCATAGTCCTGCCCCTGCAGCAGATGGACGATGTCTATCAAATCAACGCCCATTCCGAAGTGGCCGAGCAGGTCAATAAAAACATGTCAACGCTGATGTGGGTGCTCTCGATTGCCGCCTTAGCCCTGCTCCCCATCTGCTTCGTGTTGATTAACAACACTATACGCCTGACCATTTTCTCGCGCCGATTCATGATCCACACCATGAAGCTCGTCGGCGCCTCCCGCGGGTTCATTCGGCGCCCCTTCCTGCTGAGCAACCTCCTCCAGGCCGTCATCGCCGCCATCATCGCCTCGGCTCTGATTGCCGGAATGTATGCCTACGTCTGGAGTCTCGACGGCACGCTGCGCTCCGTGCTGACCGAGCAGATGCTCCTGTGGGTTTGCGGCGGAATGTTCGTGGCCGGCATTATTCTCTGCCTCTCCGCCGCCCTCTTTGCCACTCAGCGTTATCTAACCCGCTCCTACGACGAACTTTTCTAACTCCCTCTTTCACA
>CAZLMV010000084.1:0-8946 GCA_964560625.1 uncultured Bacteroides sp.
CAGCAACATCGCCCGCCTCATCCGCGAATTCAACGCCGCAAAATGCTCCTAATTACCCCCTACCCCCCTCAATAAAAAACATCCCGCCCCTCGGCGGGATTTTTTTTACCCCCCACTCAAACCCAAATCTTGATTGTGGCCGAATGAAATGAGGCCATTCCCCTTCAAATCCCTCCAATTGCTCAAATTGCTCCAATCCCTCCAATCCCTCCAATCTCCCCTATAACTTAACTTTTATGGGAGAAAAGTTTGCGCACGTGGGGGGAATTTCGTAAATTTGCACTATCAACGAAACATAGACAAATTTTATGGGCTTTTTTGACAAACTTTTCTCTCGCGAAAAGAAAGAAACACTCAACCAGGGACTCGAAACCACCAAACAGGGGTTTTGGAGCAAACTTAAGCGCACCGTTGCCGGACATAGCACCATCGATGAAGATTTCCTCGACGAACTCGAAGAGGTGTTCATCACGTCTGACGTCGGCGTCGAAACCACCATCAAAATCATTGACCGCATCCGCGACCGCGTGGCCCGCGACAAATATTTTGGCACCGACGAACTCCACCGCATGCTGCGCGAGGAGATCGCCGCAATGCTCGCCGAACATGACCATGTCAACGACGGCGGACCCGACGAAACATTCCGCCTCCCCGAAGGCACTCGTCGCCCTTATGTAATTATGGTTGTGGGCGTTAACGGCGTCGGCAAAACCACCACCATCGGCAAACTCGCCAACCTCTTCAAAAAGGCCGGCAATAAAGTGGTCATTGGCGCAGCCGACACTTTCCGCGCTGCCGCCACTGAGCAATTGGAAACCTGGGCCGAGCGCGCCGGAGTGCCCATTGTCAAGCAAAAACTTGGCGCCGACCCTGCCGCCGTGGCTTATGACACGGTGCAAAGTGCTGTGGCTCAGCATGCCGACATCGCCATCATCGACACCGCCGGACGCCTCCACAACAAAAAGCCGCTGATGGACGAACTGAGCAAGATTCGCCGCTCGATTGACAAGGTGGTCAACGGCGCCCCCGATGACGTCCTCTTAGTGCTCGACGGCTCTACGGGCCAAAACGCCTTTGAGCAAGCGCGCCAATTCTCTGAGGCCACGAAAGTTACCTCCTTGGCCATCACCAAACTTGACGGCACGGCCAAGGGCGGCGTCGTCATCGGCATCAGTGACCAGATGAGGATTCCCGTAAAATACATCGGCCTCGGCGAGGGCATCGAAGACCTCCAAGTGTTTAATAAAGAGCAGTTTGTAGACTCTCTGTTCAATGAAAAAGCGTAACGTCAACATCGTTTCGCTCGGCTGCTCCAAAAACTTGGTCGACACCGAGCGCCTGCTCTCCATGTTGGCCAACACCGGCATTCGCGCCGAGGTCACAGACAATGCCGCCCTCCCCGCCGAAACCGTGGTGATCAACACCTGCGGCTTCATCGGCGACGCCAAGGAGGAGAGCATTAACACCATCCTCGAAGCCGCCGAGGCGAAAGCCGACGGCCTGGTGGACCGCATCATGGTAATGGGCTGTCTGAGCGAGCGTTACCGCAAGGAATTGCCCGCCGAGATGCCCGAGGTCGACGTCTGGACCGGCAAATTTGACTGGCCTACCATCGTAGGCGAAATCACCGGCAAACACCCCGGTGCCGCGCCTTATGATCGCGTAATCACCACCCCGCGCCATCATGCCTACCTCAAAATCGCCGAGGGCTGCAACCGCTTCTGCGCTTTCTGTGCAATCCCCTTAATCACAGGCCGTTACCATTCCCGCACCCCCGAAGAAATCGAGGCCGAAATCCGCTCACTCACGGCCCGCGGAGTCAAGGAATTCAACGTCATAGCCCAAGACCTCACTTCCTATGGCCGAGACCTGCCCAAGCCTGTCCTCCTTCCCGAGCTCATTGACCGCCTGAGCGACATCGAAGGCGTGGAATGGCTGCGCTTGCATTACGCCTATCCCGCCGATTTCCCCATGGAGACCATGGACGTAATGGCCCGCAAACCAAACGTTTGCAACTATCTCGACATTGCCCTCCAACACATCGCCGACCCCGTGCTCAAAAACATGCGCCGCCACATCGACGGCCGACGCACCCGCGAACTCATCGCCGAAATGCGCGCAAAAGTTCCTGACCTGCATTTGCGCACCACTCTCATGACCGGCTTTCCCGGCGAAGGCGAAGAGGAATTTCAAGAGCTCTTGGACTTCGTCAAAGAAACCCGATTTGAGCGCATGGGGGCGTTTGCCTATTGCGAGGAAGACGACACTTTCGCCGCAAAAAACCTTCGCGACGCCACCCCCGAGGAGGTCAAGCAAGCACGCCTGGACCAACTGATGGCCGCGCAAGAGTCTATCTCTCAGGAGATTCAGGAGCAGAAAATAGGTCGCACACTCCGCGTGATGGTTGACCGCGAAGAGCCCGACTTCTACGTCGGTCGCACCGAATGGGACTCCCCCGAAGTGGACCCCGAAGTGCTCATCCACAAGACTAAGTCCTTGGAAATCGGCAATTTCACTAACGTCAAAATCGAAGACGCACTCCCCTTCGAACTCATTGGCTCACCCGAGTGAAAGCACACCTATTTAATCCGGAAAACGATTACGCATTGGCGTTTGGAATACCTAATTACACGCCATCAGCCCCCGTGCGCCGCTTTAAAGAGGCTCTTTGCCAGCTGCCTAAATGGTATGCCGACCCTGACGATATCATCCTCACTCCCGGCGAGTTAGCCTCTAATCCCGACGCAATTCCCGAGCCCTGGGGCTGGAGCGCCAACACCATCCGCCAGTTCGAAAACGCCGGCATCCATGGCCCCTTTCCCGACGTGGAAGTGATTCGCCAACTCAGCCATCGGCGCACCGCCCGCCGTCTCCATCAGCTCCTCCGCGAGGCGAACCTTCCCTACCCGCTTCCGCCTGAGCCCCAAGAAGTTACGGACCCAAATGAAATCACTTCTACCGACATATTCATCAAGTCATCATGGAGCTGCTCCGGCCGCGGAGTGGTCGATTGCTCAAACATGTCCATCGAAAGGGTCCGCCGTCACGCTGACGGAATCATCCGCCGACAAGGCTCCGTCATGGTCGAGCGTAAACTCCCTAAGAACCAAGACTTTGCCATGCTCTTTGAGTCATCCCAAGGCAAAATCACCTTCCGAGGCCTCTCCTATTTCTTCAATTCCGCCACCCAAACAGCCTATGGCGGCAATTTCTGTGCTCCGCAAGAAGAAATTCGTGCCCGCCTCAACGCCCCTTTCCTTGACGAAACAATCGAAGCCGTTACAAACGCCTTAACTACCTTAATTTCACCGTATTACTCGGGTCTGTTGGGCGTCGACATGATCACCTACGGCCCTGAAAACCTCATTTGCCCAACCATTGAAATCAACCTGCGGCGCACCATGGGCTTCGTCGCCCTCGCCCTCTATGAGCGCCTTGGCCGAGGCATTTTCCGCATTACCCTGACCAAAGATGCCCCCGCAGATTGCATCCAACTTATTGACCCAAATCCTTATTTTTCAGCTACTTTCCAACCTCTGTCATGAAACATTTCATCCTCCCCGCCATTATGCTCCTCTCGGCCACTTCGGCCTTGGCCTCAGTGCGCGAAGTGAAACTCCCTCAATGCCATGGAATCAAGCTCAACAGCGTCATTTCCAAAGAGTTAAAGAAACTCCCCGAAGGCGACACGCTGAAAGTCGTCCTCACCGGCAAGACCTATCGCTTCACCCCTGACAAGGCAATTCAGCGCACCCTTTTCATCAGCAATCATGATCAGGACAATCCGAAATCCGTAGGCCTGATGCTGGAAAATTGCGCCAATATCATCATTGACGGCCGCGGCGCCGACTTCCTTTTCGAGGGGCGCATGCTCCCGATTGCCGCAGTCAATGTCAGCAATCTCACCCTCTCAAACATCCACATCGACTTCCCCACGCCCCACATTGCCCAGATTCAAATCCTTGAAAACAAAGACGGCGTAATCACCTATCGCCCTGAGGATTGGGTCAACTATGAGATTCGCGACGGCAAATTTATCCACAAAGGCGAAGGCTGGGAAATCCACCCCGGCTCCGGCATCCCCTTCGAGCCGGAAACGCGCCATGTCACTTACCGCCAGGGAGATATAGCCGTAGGAACCAAAAACGTCACCGTGCTCCCCGACGGCACCCTTCAGGCACCGTGGAATAACCCCGCCTTGGTGCCCGGCACACGCGTGGCCATGCGCGGATGGGGACGCCCCACCCCGGGAATCTTCGTGGACCGCTGCAAGGACGTCACTTTAGACGGCGTTCAGATCCACTATGCCGAAGGAATGGGCCTCTTGGCGCAAAACACCGAAAATATAACCCTCAATCACTCAGGCGTTTGCCTGCGCGGTGAGGACGATCCTCGCTATTTCACCACGCAGGCCGACGCAACCCACTTCTCCTCCTGTTGGGGCAAAATCATTAGCAACGACGGCCTCTATGAAGGAATGATGGACGATGCCATCAACGTTCACGGCACTTATCTGCGTATCTCTGAGGTAGTTGACTCCACCGAAGTCATTGGCCAATACATGCATCGCCAATCTTACGGCTTCGAATGGGGCGCCCCCGGCGAAACCATTCAGCTCATTGCCCCCAAGACCATGGAAATCAGCTCCCAAGAGGTGAAAATCGCTGCTATTGAGCAACTTAACGATAAGCAATTCCGCATCAAATTTGACGCCCCCTTAGCCCCCGAAGTTGGCCAAGGCATTGAAAATCTGACCCGCACGCCCGGAGTGGAGTTTTGCCGCAACACCATCCGCAACAACCGCGCGCGCGGCGCCCTCTTTTCCACCCCGCGCAAAACCCTCTGCGCCGACAATCTGTTTGACCACACCTCCGGCTCGGCAATCCTCCTCTGTGGCGACTGCAACGGCTGGTTTGAAACCGGCGCCTGCCGCGACGTAACCATCCGCGGCAACCACTTCATCAACGCATTAACGTCTCAGTATCAGTTCACTAACGCCATCATCTCCATCTATCCCGAGATCCCCGACCTCAACAGTCAAACAAAGTTTTTCCACTCCGGAATCACCATCACTGACAACACTTTCGAGACCTTCGACTCCCCCCTGCTCTATGCCAAGAGCGTCGACGGCCTCATCTTCCTCAACAACACCATCATCAAAACCACTGCCTATCCCCCTTATCACCCACAGAAAGCCCCCATTTTCCTTCAAAAAGTAACCAACGCCCAACTTCAATAAAAACAAAAGGACTTGCGCAGGCGTTCTACAATAAACTATAAACTATAAACCATAACCAAGATATGAAAGAAATTGTAGATAAATTTGAAGAACGAGTGAAGGACGACCTGCGCAAATATCTTTTGAGCAAGGGCGCGATTGACGAACATTTCCCCGAATGTCCTGACGTGGAAGAGCGCTGGAGCGAAATTGCCCGCGAATATCTCCCCGACGGCGCCAAGGAATTTAAGGATTATCCCGCCGTGTCGCTCGGATGGATGATGTTTATCGGCATGGCCATGGTCTATTATTGGGACACCGACTGGGAAGCCAACGCCGAGCGCCACGACTTCTACACCAAGCTCCGCGACATGAAGGGCTACGACAACTTAGACGAAACCGTGGTCCGCGACCTTTATAAATATGAAGGCGAAGGCGCCGACAAGGTCATTGAACTCGTGGCCGAATGTGCTCAGCGCGTGCTCAGTCTGCTCAATCGCGAGCAAGTCGAACCCGGCACGGAGATGGCCCTCGGCTGCTATATTGCCGCGCTCCATCAGCTCTATCTTGCCGGTATGGGCGTGGGTCTCTGCGCCTTAGGCTATCACATGACCCCCATGGGTCAGGCGTGAGTAGAGGGCATGAATCGGCAGGCCCATCACGTTGTAATATGACCCGTTGAGCCCCTTGACGGCGGCTGCGCCTATCCATTCCTGGATTCCATATGCGCCCGCCTTGTCGAGGGGTTTATATTTTTCGACGTAATAGTCTATTTCAGCGTCAGTTAACTCGTCAAACACCACTTCCGTAGTCGCCGAAAAGCTCTCCAACGGCTCGCCGGGGCGACCGATGCTCACTCCGGTCACTACGCGGTGAGTGCGCCCGGAGAGTTTGCGGAGCACTCGCTTGGCATCTTCCAAATCCTTCGGTTTGCCGATGATTTCATCGTCGAGAATCACCACGGTGTCGGCCGTGATAAGTACCTCATTCTCAGCCAAATCAGCCAAATAAGGCTCGGCCTTGATGCGCGAAAGCACTAAGGGCACCTCATCGGCCGGAGTGCCTTCGGGGATAATCTCCTCAACGCTGCGGGAAGTATCTACGCGGAAATCAACATCGAGCATCGCAAGGAGTTCGCGGCGGCGTGGCGACCCGCTTGCCAAAACATATTTTTTACCAGCCATAAGCAGTTTCTTGGTTAAGCCATTCGCCCTGTGAGCGCATGGTCTGTTCTATAATTTCGCGGGCTATTCCGGCGCCGCCCGCAAGCTGAGAGATATAATTTGCGGCAGATTTGGCGTCGACCGACGCATCGGCCGGAGCAATGGCGAGGCCGGCAAACCGCATGCAGGGAATATCGGGAATATCATCGCCGACGTAACAAATCTGTTCGCTCGTAAGCCCTTTGGACTCAGCCCATTGCTGCAGCAGCGGCAGCTTGTGGCTAACCTTCATAAACACATCCTTGATTCCAAGCAGCTCAAAGCGGCGGGCAATCACGGGCGAATCTGCACCCGAAATAATGGCGATTTCATAGCCATGTTTACGGGCCAATTGCAGCGCGTAACCATCTTTGACATTGGCCATTCGCGCGGGATTTCCGTTGGGCGCCACCGGGACGATATTGGGCGACAACACGCCGTCAACGTCGAAGACGAACGCACGGATGCGCTCAAGTTCGTAAGGAATCGTGCTCATATCTTCAGGTCGGGATGAAAGCGATTGAGAATATTTTGCGTCAGAAGTCGGTAAACCTCAGCCGTTTCGGGGTCGAGAGCACTTAGGTGTTTGCGAATGGTTCCGAGGTCGCCGCGGCGTGCAGGCCCCGTCAATGACTGCTCCGGCGAGCCGTTGACTGCCCTCTCGAGAGTCAGCTCCATCAGCGGGCGAAGCATCGCAAAATCCAGTCCGGCATCGTTCATCACGCGCTCGCTCAGGCTCCAAAGATACATGGCCAAGTTGCAGCAAAGCACTGCGGCAGCATGCGCCCTGCGGCGGCTCAGCGAGTCTAATGGAGCCACTTTCGGCGAAAGCATCTGCGCCAATTCCTCGGTCAGAGGGTCCTCCCCCTCAATGAAAATCGGGACGTTGGCCCAGTCGGGTTCGACCCCTTTGAGCATGGTTTGCAAGGGGTAAATAATCCCTTGGCGAGGAAACTTTTCGGCGGAGAAAGCATCAATGCCCACCGAGCCGGAAGTATGAATCCAGAGGGTTGACGGCGACGCAGGAAGCTGCTCCAAGAGGCCCGGAATAGCATCGTCGGTCACGGCAATAATCACCGCATCAACCTCCTGAGGGTCAAAGTCTTGCATGTTTCCTAACGAGGGCGAAAAGAGGTTTACCTCCTCCGTTCCCGCAGCCCGGAATTTAGCGGCAAAGTTAGAGCCTACATTTCCGGCTCCGATAATCGAAATCTTCAAAACTTGCCGATATGTACGCGCTCCCAGAGCAATTTTTCAAGATTTTGGGGCTTGCGCTCCTCGGCCGGATAGCCAAAAGTGACGAAGCAGAGCGGCATGACTTGCTCCGGAATCCCAAGAAGCTCGGAAACCATATCTTCGGCGGGCGAGCCATCCTCGGCAAAGCGTCCGTTGATCTCCACCCAGCAGGAACCAAGGCCAAGGTCGCGCGCCTGGAGCATCATATTTGAGGCCGCAATTGAGCCATCCTCCACCCATGTTTCGGTGGCGGTAACGTCCACGCAGACCACGATGACCAACTTCGCGCGGGCCACTGATGATGCGCCGTAACCCTTGCAATGGCTCATTTTTTCGAGCATTTCGGGGTCGTCGACAGCAATGAAATGCCAGGCTCGGGAGTTTTTGCCCGTGGGCGAAAGCAGGGCGGCTTCAAAGATTTTCTTGACGTCGTCAGCCGGGATATCCTGCTCAGTGTATTGGCGGATACTGCGGCGATTTATAAGCAATTCCTGAAAATTTTCCATATCAGATTCTTACGGTAAGGATTAAACGTTGGTAAAACATAAACTCGCTGCGCGCCACGTGGAAATCTAACGAGGCCGTCAGTGAGACTATATCACGATAACTGCAAAGGAGCCCGGAGAGTTCGGTGCGGTTATAAAATTTTGATGCATAGTAAGGTTCGCCCTCATTGAGGAGGATGCTGTGGCGGTCAAAAAGCGGGAAAAGTGGCTTGCTCGTGTAAGAAAACACGTTTTTCAGCCTCAGGCGCCACCATTCGGCATTCACTTCCAAGCGCCCGCCAAGGGAGTTGATCCACTTCATGTCGTGGCGATCGCGGGTCATTGACGCAATAGGGCCGACGCGGAAATAGAGCGACTTAAACTTCGCTGCGGGGTTCAAAATCGGCATGAAATCCATGCCGAAGTAGGGATTGAGGATGATATTATCGTTGACATATTGACCCGGGGCATCCTTGGCCAAAGCGAGGTGATTTAACATTCCGTGGCCGCCGACCTGCAGCAGGCCCTTGTGCCATTGGCCCTGGGCGATGATGGCAAACGCCTCGCGGCGCGTGCGGCTCTGCATTCCGCGCCAGTCACATAGGGCCTCGAAGAAGCCGCGATCGTCATGATACTGCACCAAGGCACCGCGAATGTTGTGCTGGAAATAGCGGGTGGAGTCACTGACAAGGTATTCGGGAAGGGCCTCAATCAGTTGCGTACGCGGAAACATGCCGAGGCTACCGCTGACGTGGTCGCGCTGATAGCGATAATAGACGGTGGGCACTACCCTATTGCCATCCCA
>CAZLMV010000085.1:0-8943 GCA_964560625.1 uncultured Bacteroides sp.
TCTGGTCTATCATGACTGCAAATTTACAACAAACTGCGGTATTTTGCAAGTTTTTAGGGTTTAAACTGCGGTATTTTGCAAGTTTTTAGGTTGTGAACTGCGGTATTTTGCAATTTTTGGGGTCGCAAACTGCAGTATTTTGCAGGTTTTTGGGTTGTGAACTGCAGTATTTTGCAAGTTTTTTTGTTAGGGCAAAGGCGCTTGCGCCGATTCGGGAGAGGGGGGGGTGAGGGCTTGGTGGAGGATTTGGGCTTTGGCGGGGCCGAGGAGGTCGGTGAGTTGGGGTAGGGTGGCTTGGCGGATGCGGGCCATGGAGCGGAACTTCTTGAGTAGCAGCTCTTTAGTCTTTGGGCCGATGCTGGGGATGGCGTCTAATGCGCTGACAGTCTGCGACTTACTGCGCCGGTCGCGGTGGTGGGTAATGCCAAAGCGATGGGCCTCGTCGCGCATGTGTTGGATAACTTTCAGTGTCTCAGAGTTTTTGTCGATGTAGAGTGGAATGGTGTCGCCCGGGAAGTAGATTTCTTCAAGGCGCTTGGCAATGCCGACCACGGAGATAACTCCCCGTAGACCAATGGATTCCAACGCCTCCACAGCTGCCGAGAGCTGACCCTTGCCGCCGTCGACCACTATCAGCTGAGGCAAGTCGTCGGGCGACTCCTGCATCAGCCTTGTATAGCGTCGGGTGAGCACTTCCTTCATCGAGGCGAAGTCGTCCGGGCCCTCCACGGTCTTGATGATGAAGTTGCGGTAATCTTTCTTCGCGGGCTTGCCGTTGCGAAACACCACGCAGCTGCTCACGGGGTTGGTGCCCTGGATGTTTGAGTTGTCGAAACACTCTATATGGCGCGGCAATTCGGGCAGGCGGAAGTCTTGCTGAATGCGCGTCAGTACCCTCATTACTCGCTGCTCGGGGTTGAGTTTCTCGCGCTGGGCCTCCATGTCTAAGCGCGCCTGGTGGGCATTTTTTTCGCTCATCTGGAGCAGCTTCTTGCGGTCGCCGCGCTGCGGAATCACGAAGTTTATCTCCTCGTGAGGGGTCTCCGGAAGCTGGCCCACCACCACTTCATCGAACTTAACGCCCAATCGCTCGGAGGTTTCGCTCAGGGCATAGTCGAGAATCTGCCCGGGAGTTTCCTCGAGCGAGCGCGTATAATGTAAGGTGAGGGCTTTGACCACGGCGCCGCGGCGCAGATGCATATAGTTGACAAAAACATCCTTGTCGTCCTGGTCTGAGAGGCCGAACACGTCCACCTGGTCGAGGACCTGCGAAATGATGACCGATTTGCTCTGATAGCGCTCTATGAGGTCATATTTTTTCTTGATTTCGTGGGCTTCCTCAAATTTCATCTCTGCGGCGAGGGCTTCCATCTGTTCGCGCAGATAGGTTTGCAATTGGCCCGTTTCGCCTTTGAGAATCATCTTTATCCGCTCGATGTTTTCCGTGTATTCAGCATGGTCCACTAACCCCACACAGCAACCGCCGCATTTTTTAAGGTGATATTCCAAGCAGAGTTTGCCTTTGCCGCGAGCAAGGAAATCGGGGGTGATGGCGTGGCGACAGTTGCGGATAGGGTAGAGCTCATGCACGAGGTTGAGCACCGCCTTGGCCGAGGCTGAGTCGGTGTACGGGCCGAAATATTTGGAGCCGTCTTTGAGTCGCTCGCGGGTCATAAACACCCGCGGGAAATACTCGTTGGTCACCACTATCCAGGGGTATGATTTGTCGTCTTTGAGCAGGACATTGTAGCGCGGTTTGTACTCCTTGATCATCGAGTTTTCGAGATTCAAGGCGTCTTGCTCGGTGGGCACTACGATATAACTCACGTCGGCAATGGCGCGCACCAAGAGGTTTGTGCGCACCACGTCGTGCGTGCGGTTGAAGTAGCTGCTGACGCGGCGCTTGAGGTTGATGGCCTTGCCGACGTAGATCACCGTCCCCTCGGAGTCATAATAGGTGTAGACTCCGGGGGTGGTGGGCATGCGCGAGATTTTGTCGCGCAGTTCTTGCGGTTTTTCGTGCTTCAATAGGTGATGAGCGAGGTTACTTCGGCATCGGCGGGGAGCTTGGCGCGGCCATTGAGGGCGCTGATCTCGATGATGAAGTTGATGTAGATTTTCTTCGGGTTGAGCGACTTGATGAGCTCGTAGGCGGCGGCCATGGTGCCTCCGGTGGCCAGGACGTCGTCGTGGAGCACCACGATGTCATCCTCCGTGATGGCGTCGCGGTGGATTTCGATGGTGTCCGTGCCATATTCCTTGGCGTAGGTAGTGGAGATGGTGTCGGCGGGAAGTTTGCCGGGCTTGCGTGCGGGCACGAATCCTGCGCCCAATTCGTAGGCAAGAATTGAGCCGCCAATGAAGCCGCGACTCTCAATGCCGACGACCTTCGTTACGCCCTTTTCGCGATAGAGTTGGGTAAGGTCCCAGCCTAAGAGGTGAAGGGCGCGGGCATCCTTGAAAACTGTGGTGAGGTCCTTGAAGATTACCCCCTTGGTGGGGAAATCGACCACGTCGCGTACGAGTGATTTGATGTATTCCATTTCGTGAAATCTGTTTGTTAATTGATTGAATTATCGGTTGTTAGTTGTGTTCCACGTGAAACAATGTTATCGACCCAACATGAGCAAAAGCACGTTGATGTCGGCGGGGGAGACGCCCGGGATGCGGGAGGCTTGGCCCACGTTGTCAGGCTTCATGGCTGTGAGTTTTTGGCGCGCTTCGGTGCTTAGGGCGTGAATGGAGGAGTAGTCGAGTTTGTCGCCAAGGGTCACGTGTTCGAGGTGGTTCATCTTCTCGGCAAGTTGGCGCTCGCGGTCAATGTAGCCGGCATATTTGAGGCGTATTTCCGTGGCTTGAATCACTTCCGGCGAGAATCTTTCAATCTCGGGGAGGAGTCGGGTCAGGTGGTTGATCTCCATGCCGGGGCGGAGGATGATTTCGGCAGCGCGCGTACCTTGGGTGGTTTCGGCGGACCCTATTTCGCGGAGCAGCGGGTTGAGGTCGGCAGCCTTGAGCGAGGCCGTGCGGAGGATGGAGGTGAGGGCCTCGATTTGCTCTTCTTTGTCTTTGAGTATCTCCAAGCGGCGGTCTGTGGCGAGTCCAAATTTATGGCCCGTGGGGGTGAGGCGGAGGTCGGCGTCGTCCTGGCGCAGGAGTATGCGATATTCGGCGCGGGAGGTAAACATGCGGTAGGGCTCGTCGACGCCCTTGGTTACGAGGTCGTCGATCAGCACACCGATGTAGGCTTCGTCGCGCTTGAGGACCAACTGCTCAGTGCCTCTGACGTGGGCCGAGGCATTGATGCCGGCAATGAGTCCCTGTCCGGCGGCTTCTTCGTAGCCCGTGGTGCCGTTGACTTGTCCGGCGAAGTAGAGGCCGGAAATCAGTCGCGTCTCTAAGGTGTGTTTGAGCTGCGTCGGCGGGAAGAAGTCGTATTCTATGGCGTAGCCGGGGCGGAGAATCTGCACGTTTCTCAGGGCGGGAATGGTGTGGAGCGCACGCATCTGCACGTCGAAGGGGAGCGACGAGGAGAAGCCGTTGAGGTAATATTCCGTGGTGTTGGCGCCTTCAGGTTCGAGGAAGAGATGATGCTCGTCTTTGTCGGCAAAGGTGACAATCTTTGTCTCAATCGAGGGGCAATAGCGCGGGCCAATGCTCTGGATCTGGCCGTTATAAAGCGGCGAATCGGGGAGTCCTTCGCGGAGAATTTGGTGCGTCTCGGGGTTGGTGCGGGTGCTCCAGCAGGGAAGTTGCGGCAGAGTGGGGCCACTTTCCGGGAGATAGGAGAACTTTCCCGGGTCAGCGTCGCCGTCTTGGCGGGTGCAGAGGGAGAAGTCAATGGTGCGGGCGTCGAGGCGCACGGGAGTGCCGGTTTTCATGCGGTCAGCTTGAAATCCGAGGCTTACTAATTGCTCGGTGAGGCCCGTGGATTTGGGCTCGGCCACGCGTCCGCCTCCTATTTGTGTGCGCCCCACGTGCATCAGCCCGTTGAGGAACGTTCCGGCGGTAAGGACTACGGCTTTAGCGGTGAAATTCACGCCCCAGCCGGTTTTTACGCCCGTCACTCGTCCGCCGGAAGTGGTGATTTCCTGCACGGAGTCTTGCCACATATATAGGTTAGGGGTCAATTCCAATTCCCTGCGCCAGCGCATGGAGAAGGCCATTCTGTCGGCCTGAGAGCGGGGGCTCCACATGGCGGGACCTTTGCTGCGATTGAGCATGCGGAATTGGATTGACGAGGCGTCCGTAACCAAGCCCATGGCGCCACCTAAGGCGTCAATTTCGCGTACAATCTGGCCCTTGGCAATGCCGCCCACGGCCGGATTACAGCTCATTTGGGCGATTTTGTTGAGGTCCATGGTGACCAAGAGCGTCCGCGCACCGGTCAACGCCGAGGCACGGGCGGCTTCGCAGCCGGCATGGCCCGCGCCCACTACTATTACGTCAAAATCAAATATCATAATTTGCTATGGTGTCTGATAACAGGTCTAATGCTTCATCCTCGTGACGCTCCATGATTTCGCGCTCGCCGGGGCCTTTGTCGTTGATTCCGCAGAGATGCAACAGGCCGTGGGCAAGCACGCGATGAAGCTCACGCAGCGGATTTTGATTGAATTGCTCGGCGTTGGTCGCCACGGTGTCGAGCGAGATGTAGATGTCGCCGCTCACCATCGAGCGCTTGCTGTAATCAAAAGTGATGATGTCCGTGTAATAGTCATGTTGAAGAAATTCGCGATTGACATCAAGGATTCCTTCATCGTCGGTCAGAATGTAGGTCAAAGTGCCAATTTGCTTGCCATGGGCAGCGGCCACACGCGGCAACCAGAGGCTGATCAGGTCCTTGACGATAGCCTCCGGAAACTCAACGTTTTTGGTTAACCAATTGATAGTCATATAATTAAGTAAGTTATAAGCACGACAAAAGGACCCTCAACGGCCCAAAATTTCTGCAAAACACTCCCCAAAGTTACGAAATTTTTCTGACACTAAAAAGCCCCCACAAAAATTTCCCCTAACTCCCTGACCCCCAATATGATCCCCCGCAAAACCCTCCCCGACACTCAAATATTCCCCCACCTCAACCCCTCCCCCCACCAAATTCCCGCTTATTTTAACGCCATTTTTAACGATTACGAGAAAAAATTCTCGGTGAGGGGGAAAAATGGGGTGGGAATTGGTGGGGTCGGATTTTTTTTGTAACTTTGCGGGTATGTTTGAGGTTAAGAGGCTTGACCGGTTTATGTTGAAGACGTTCTTGCCGCTCTTTGCCATGACTTTTTTGATCTGCACTTTTTTGGTCTTGATGCAGTTTTTGTGGATGCATCTGACTGATATGGTGGGAAAGGGTTTAGGCATGGGGTTGCTGTTGGAATTGTTCTTTTATGCGGCGCTGTCGATGGTTCCGATGGCGTTGCCGCTTGCTGTGTTGTTGGCTTCGCTGATGACTTTTGGTAACTTGGGCGAGAGCTTGGAGTTGACGGCGATGAAGAGCGGGGGCATCTCGCTTTTCAGGGTCATGAGGCCGTTGATAGTGTTGATGGTTTTCGTGAGCATCGGTGCGTTTTTCTTTCAGAATGATGTGTTGCCGGTGGCTCAGTCGCGGATGTGGACTTTGTTGAAGTCGATGCGCCAGAAGAGCCCGGAGCTTGAGATTGCCGAGGGTGAGTTTAATGATCAGTTGCCTAACATTAATATATATGTGGAGAAGAAGAATCATGACACGGGAGTGCTCCACGAGGTGATGATTTATGATTTTTCGCAGGGTTTTGAGCGCAGCCGCGTGATTCTTTGCGACAGCGCGACTCTTGTGACCACTCCCGATAAGGAGCACATGAAGTTGACGCTTTATCAGGGGGAACTGTTTGAGAATCTGCGGGATGCCACGGGATTGAACTCCACGGCGCGCAATCAGCTTTATCGGCGCGAGGAGTTTCACACGAAGAGCCTGCTGATTTCGTTTGATGCGAATTTTGAGCGAATGGATGAAAACGACATGCGTTCGCTGTATATCGGCAAGAATGTCAGCCAGTTGCGCCATTCTATTGACTCGATTCATCAGAGGATAGACTCCATCGGGTCGGCCTACGGGCGGGAGGTGGCGTCAAATTCGTTTATCTCGCTTGGTCCGGAGGCTATTTCGGAGTCGATGCGCGCGCCTAATGCGGTGACAGTCATGAAGATGGACCCGGATTCGCTGCGACGCGAAGAGCCGCGGGCATCAAGGCGCCGCTACATTGAGAATGCCAAAAACGAGATGGAGCGCTCGAAGATGGAGTATCTTGGCCGCTCGCTCTACTTAGGCGACGAACACAAGGTTTTGGCGCGCCATGGCATCGAACTTCATAAGAAATTTACGCTCTCTTTGGCTTGCTTGGTGTTCTTTTTCATCGGTGCGCCGCTTGGGGCGATTATCCGCAAGGGCGGCTTGGGTACACCGTTGGTAATCAGCGTGTTCCTGTTCATTTTCTACTATATTATCGATAACTCGGGCATGAAGATGGCCCGCGACGGGAAATTGCCCGTGTGGGAGGGAATGTGGCTCAGTTCGGCGGTGTTGCTGCCGCTTGGTATCTGGGTGACTTACAAGGCGGTAAAGGACTCGGCAGTGTTTAACGCCGACGCCTGGCAGCGCGCCCTGCGCATGCTCACGGGCAAGAACAAGCGCGCCCTTGCGGTCAAGGAAGTGATCATTGAAGACGTTGACCCGGCGGAGGCCTCGCGGAGGCTCGACGAGGTCAGCGCTTTGGCCGCCGAGTTCGTCAGGAAATATCCGCGCCCGCAAGGCTACGTGAGCTACTGGCGCGGCGGCATGGACCCCGCCCTGCTGAGGCAACTCACTGCGTCACTTGAAGTTACGGTGAGCTATCTGAGCAACACCCGCTCGCGCAAGCTCATGGAGAAGCTCAATGAGCTGCCCGTGGTGCAAGACCTGATGATTCTCCACCCGGCGCCGCGCTCATTATGGAGTCGCGCGGCCATGTGGGTGTTCCCCATCGGGTTGATAATCTGGGCATTAGCGCTGATGTTTGAAACCCGCACAATTAAATCCGTAAAACAACTACAGAAACTTATACCTCAAATTCAATCATATGGAACCGACGAAAACGCGCCTCGACTCAATTGAAGAGGCCATAGAAGATTTCCGCCAAGGGAAATTCCTGATAGTGGTTGACGATGAAGACCGCGAAAACGAAGGCGACCTGATCGTGGCCGCCGAAAAAATAACGCCTGAGCAGGTCAATTTCATGCTCAAAAACGCCCGCGGGGTGCTCTGCGCGCCGCTGACCATTGACCGCGCGCGCGAATTAGGCCTCGACCGGCAGGTTGAGGACAATACGTCGGTGCTCGGCACTCCGTTTACCATCACCGTCGACAAGCTCGAGGGCTGTTCCACGGGCGTCAGCATCCAGGACCGCTGCGCGACCATCCGCGCCCTTGCCGACCCGAATTCGAAGCCGGAGACCTTTGGCCGCCCGGGCCACATCAACCCGCTCTATGCCCAGCGCAACGGGGTGCTCCAGCGCACGGGTCACACGGAAGCGGGCGTAGATTTGGCACGCCTTGCGGGGCTTCAACCCGTGGCCGCACTGATGGAAATCATGAGCGACGACGGCTCCATGGCGCGCCTGCCCGAGCTCTTGGAGCGCTCCAAGGAATGGGGCATCAAGATTATCAGCATTGCCGACTTGGTGGAATACCGCAATCGCACGGAAAGCCTTGTGGAGCAAGGAGTTGAAGTGGATCTGCCGACGGCTTACGGCCACTTCCGCGCCATCCCCTTCCGCGAAAAGAGCAACGGCCTCGAACACATAGCCCTGATCAAGGGTGACCTCAGCGGCGACGAGCCGGCGCTGGTGCGCGTGCACTCGAGCTGCGCCACGGGTGACATTTTCGCCTCCAAACGCTGCGACTGCGGCGAGCAGCTTCATCGCGCCCTCGAACGCATAGAAAAAGAGGGTCGTGGGGCGGTGGTCTACCTGATGCAGGAAGGCCGCGGCATCGGCCTGATGGAGAAGATGAAGGCCTACAAACTTCAGGAAGAAGGCATGGACACGGTCGACGCCAACATCTGCCTCGGCCACAAGGCCGACGAGCGCGACTATGGCGTCGGCGCGCAGATTCTCCGCGCCATCGGAGTGACGAAAATGCGCCTGATGAGCAATAATCCCACCAAGCGAGTGGGCCTGCAAGGATATGGCTTAGAAATCGTCGAGACGCTCCCCATCGAGGTGGCACCCAACGACTATAACCGCCGCTATCTCCAAACCAAGCGCACCCGCATGGGCCACACCCTTTCGCTCTAAATTTCGCCCCCGTCGTCGCCGCCACTCGCCACATGAAAACCGGACTTTTCATAGCTTTGCTGCTCGGCGCAGCCTTTGAAGGGGCCGCGACGATTGGGAACATTATGCCCAAGCCCAAGCAGACGGAGCTAAATGGCACCGGCGGCTTTGCTACGGGGCGCGCGGTGAGGGTTACTGACCCGACGGAATCGGCTCAATTGCAGCGTTTTATGGCAGAGTGCGGACTGACGGCTTCGAACGACGCGGCCGCGAAAATCACCGTCAATATAGCTCCGGTTGAAGGCGCCTATGACTATGAGTTGGCGGCCTATCCCGCCGAGGCCTATCGCCTCGAAGTGGGCTCGGATGAAATCTCCATTACGGCGCCAACGGCCATGGGAGTGATTCGTGCGGTCCAGACCTTGCAACTGATGGCTCAGGACTGCGGCGGGACGATTGATGGCGCGACGATTACCGACTGGCCGGCCTTCAAGCTCCGCGGCTTTATGCACGATGTGGGGCGCTCGTTCATCCCCCTTGACGAACTCAAGCGGGAAATAGACCTGCTGAGCCGCTTCAAGGTCAACACTTTTCACTGGCACTTGACCGACAATACCGGCTGGCGCCTCGAAATCAAGGCCTTTCCGGAGCTGACGGG
>CAZLMV010000086.1:0-8873 GCA_964560625.1 uncultured Bacteroides sp.
AAGTTGACGGCTTCCCCAACTCGGATTTCACCTCAAAGATGTATCCCTACGAAAACGACGTAGTAAGAATGGACAAATGGGATGAAACCCGCCCCCACTTCATTTGCGAGTATGCCCACTCCATGGGTCAGAGCCTCGGCAACTTCCAGGATTACTGGGACTACTTTGAAAACTCCAAGCGTACCATCGGCGGCTGCATTTGGGACTGGGCTGACCAAGCAATCTATCATCCCAAAGAAATCAAAAACGGCACCTACCAGAAAGGTCGCTGGTACACCGGCTATGACTTCCCCGGCCCTCATCAGGGCAACTTCGTGAGCAATGGTGTCGTAGACCCCGAGCGCAACATCTCCCAGAAACTCATTGAGGTGAAGAAGGTCCACCAGTGGATTAAGGTTGACGATTACAATGCCAAGAAAGGCGAAATCGCACTCCTTAATAAATATAACTTCACCAATCTGAATGAATTTGACATGCGCTGGACCCTGCTCCGCGACGGCATTGAAGTCGAGTCAGGCACCATGAGCATCCCCTCCTGCGCTCCCGGTTCGACCACGACCCTCAAGCCCGGATTCAAGGCTATAGATGCCGACGATGACTCGGAATATCTCCTGACCCTCGAATTCCTGACCAAGCAAGCCACTGACTGGGCCGCCGCCGGACATATCGTTGCCTCCGAGCAAGTTACCATTCAGGAGCGCCCCGCCCTGCCCGAAGTTGACCTCGCTGACCTCAGCGCCGACCTCGTGACCACCGGTAATGGCCCCGTGACCATCTCCGGCAAAGGTTTCTCCTACACCATCGGCGAAGACGGCGCCCTCAACTCCATTAAAGTCAACGGCGTAGACCTGATTCATAACGGCAACGGCCTCGCATTTGATGACTTCCGCTGGATTGAAAACGACTCGCCCTACACCGGCAACGCCCCCAAATCCTATGCCCCCAAGCAGCTCCCCGTCAAGCACCTGCTCTGCACCTTCACTGACGGCGACGCCGCCGGAGCCAAAGCCGTAAACATCATCTTCGTCAACGAAGCCGCCGGAGTAGCAAAGATGACCACCACTTACACCATCTATGCTAACGGCGCCATCGACGTCAAGAATGCCTACACTGCTTATACCGGCAACATCTATCGCTTAGGCAAGAGCATGCAGCTGATTCCCTCGCTGGAAAATGTTGAATACTTCGCTCGCGGCCCCGAGAGCAACTATGTTGACCGCAAAACCGGCAGTTTCGCCGCCGTTTATAACACCACCGTGACCGACATGGCCGAGCATTTCGTCAAGCCCCAAAGCTCCGGCAACCGCGAAGAGCTCCGCTACGTCAAGTTCACCTCCAAGGATGACCCCGACTTCGGCCTCCTCATTGAAACCGAAGGCGCAACCTCATTCTCCGCTCTGCATTACACTGAGGAAGACCTCGGCACCGCTAAGCATGACTTCGAGCTCCAGCCCCGCGCGGAAACCATCGTTCACCTCGACCGCTTCCAGCAAGGCATTGGCAACGGCTCTTGCGGCTCCACCATCTGGGCCCGCTATCAGATGCCCGTCAATCAGGAACTGACCCACACACTGCGACTCACTCCCCTCGCCTCTGCTTCGATGGGTTACACCGTCCCCGAAGGCACCCCCGGCGCTTATATCGAAACGATTTCGGCTCCCGATTATCTTTGGTCCGTCTCCAAGGCCCCCAAAGACCTTTATGAGCTGATTTCCGCCCCTGTCACCCTCACGGCCGGCTCCGACGCCAATATCACGGTTGCCACCTCTGCGAAGGTCAACATCGGCGCATGGCTCGACGCTGACAATGACAAGAAATTCGCTGCCGCTGAGGCTCTGACGGTTGATGGCGACAAGATCTCCGTGAACCTCCCTGCCGACTTTACCCCCGGCAATTATCGCCTCCGCATCGTCCTCGACACGGCCACTCCCCGCGCTGACGGCCCCGTCACCTCCGGTCGCGTTTATGACCTCCTGATTAAGGTCAACACCGACACCAACGCCCCCGTGGCTGACTACATCACGCCTGCCGGCTCCATGCACGACCAGAAGATGGCCTACGTCAAGCAAATCACCACCGAAGGCGCCTCCGAGGATGTGCAGTACAAAACTTCCACCTGCCCGAAAACCGTCTACACCCTCCTCGACCAGACAATCAAGGCGCAAGCCGGCTCCGAATTTACGCTCAACCTCAGCGCCCGCACTGCCGGCCCCCGTTCAACCACGTCCAATTACCAAGACCTGCGTTATAACTACGCCGTGATTTACGCCGACTTTAACAATAGCGGCGAGTTCACTCAGATTGCCCAATATGGTCGCGGCCTAACCGGCCCCAACGTCTTGGCCAACTATGACGAAGTGATTGAGATCTCCCACCCCGTCAAACTCCCCACTAACCTTCCCGGCGGACATGCTCGCCTGCGCATAATCTACCAAAACGCATGGCGCGGACTCGACGGCCCCAACACTCAGAACATCCACGAAGGTGTGGCCTACGACATCCCCATGGAAATCACTCCCTATGATGGCAACGACGAGCTGACCACCATCCCCGGACGCATCGAAGGTCATCCCGAAGGCACCGTCCACCCCGATGGCAACGCATTCGTCAAGCGCATTGTCTCCACTAACGCCCTGCGCAACATTGACGTCAAGTGGACCGAACAGCCCGGATTCTACACCCTGCTGACCGACGAAATCGCCGCGCGCCCCGGCACGGAATTCACCTTCCGCATGATTGCTAACCGCCTCGGCAGTTCCGGCAAAGTCCTCCAAGACCTCCGTTATAACCACGCCACCGTGTTCGTCGACTGGACCGGCATCGGCCTCTTTGACCGCCTGACCCGCGAAGGCGACATCATGAAAGACGCCAGCGTCGACGCCAACTTCGACAAAATGATGTCGTTCACCACCCACATCAAAGTCCCCGCTGACCTCCACCATGTCAAGGCCATGATTCGCGTGGTCTACGAAAACGCCTGGCAGCCCGAACCCGGAGCCTACGCCGACAACATCACCGAAGGTTGCGCCTACGACATCCCCCTCAGCGTCGAACCCAAAGGCTTTGACTCCGCCATCGAGGAAATAACCACCGAAACCCTCCAAGAAGGCATCTACGACCTCCGCGGTGTGCGCCTCTACACCCGCCCCACCTCCCGCGGCATCTACATCATCAACGGCCAAAAAACCGCCCTCTAATCCCAATTAGCCAATAATTTGTCGGGAATTTCAAATACACTCTGTTGTTTGAAATTCCCGACTTTTTAATATCTGAATATGAAAAATCCCATTCGTTTGTTTCTGCTCTTTTCCCTTATCGCAACGTCGCTTTATGGCCGCCAATTATCATTGAAGGAGAAAAGCGACTTGATGATGCAATATAATGCCGAAGTTCGTGTAGCAACTGAATTATTGTGGGCCGGCCAGCCGGTTCCTGACTCTCTGGTCAGTCATTGCGACTCGCTGCAATATTTGCTGTATACTGACACGGTCTCTGTTCCGCTACGGATTCAGGTCATCAGTCGCATATCAGCAGAGTCTTATAATATTGCTTCTCAAAACGGGAAGGCTAATTATAAACAGTTGGCCATGGCCCTGAATTCATGCAAAGATGCCCCGGCTTTTTATGATAACTTCTTCCTGTTTTCGGCTGTTAGTTTGGGTGATAACTACCTGGCTATGAATAACAATAGAGGTGCCTTAGTTTCCTATCTCAGAGCATTGAAAAGCGCCATTCATGAGAAGAATGTCGGGAAATATAATGACTTAATCCCGGGAATTCACTTGAAGATAGCCTACGGTGACGCATGTATTGCCGATTACGACAACAGTGCTGTTTGGCAACAGAAATATCTCCGCGAAGTTGCAACTGACGATTATCTGGAACAAATCAAGAAGTTGGCAACATTACAGCGTATGGTGGATGATGAGGCTTCCGGAAACTATTTTGAGGCATTGCTCAGCGCCGCGATGTCGTATAATCAGGTAAATAACAAGCCGAAAGTAATTGAATGTCTCGATCTCCTGTTTGGCGAGATCGAAAGCGAAAACGTTGATTTGAAAAGTGCAGAAACAATGATTACGTTATTAAACTATTATTATGTAGATTCTTCATACTCGGACAAGTTTCTCTATTTGGTGAAGGAGAAACACGATCCGCGTAATATTCAAGACAACGCGATTCTCGCTAAAGCCTATCAACAGGTGGGAGACATGGCCAACGCTGTAAAGATGGCTAATCTTGTAAACGAAATGTTTAACGATACGGATTTAAGTAATGATGAGTACTATGCAAGTATTTTGTCAAGTATTGAAATGATGTATACAGCATTGAATGAATATGATAATGCCATTAAATATGCTGAATTAGCTATTTCCTATATGGAAGATCATGATGAAATTCCCAAAGAACTAATTGACAATTCAAAGAAAATTCTTGCCTCATATTATTCCATGAATGGAGATTATGTGAAGTCACAGGAATTGATAAATCAGCTGTTAAATAAAGCCACTGATAATGAAGAATTTACAATAGAATTGAAATTATCCGCGATAAACAACTATTTAGCATCAGGAAAGTATGATGCAGCTGAAAAGGAATGTAACCTGCTTCTTTCTCAGACCCTTACGAACGACCAACTCTGGGAGGTTCTGACATTAAAAACAGCCGCTCTTATCAGTCTGATTGACAGTGCTTATGACCGGAATTCTCCCGCCTTGCAGGCAAAGATTGATGAGCTGAATCAAACTATACAAATAACTGACCAGCTCGTCTCTACCGCCTTTCCTGACGATGCCGAGAAGCGGCTGACTCAGCTTTTTCATTCGGGCACCTCGGATTTCATCACCAACAAGAAGGATGGCTTGATTGCTAAAGCCACGGAGATGGAATCACTTATTAATGAGGAGTTTAAAAGCTCCTATTTACACGACACATATCTAAGTATGAACGCCCTCTATTTTCTCAAAGGCGGGAAATATGATAAGGTCATCAACATGATTCAAAATGTGGATGCAAACCCGTCAACAATAGGAAAGGTCTATGATCTGCAAGTCCTTGCCGAGGCCTCGCTGAACTTAGGAAAGATGGCAGATGCCCAAAGTTATTACAAGAGAATGGCCGAGGTGATTAATGCCGCTGTTAACGAAGAGTTTATGCTCCTTTCTGAGCAAGACAAGGAATCATATTGGCAAATGTATGAGCGTCAGATTGCCGACGCCGGTCGATATGCAGATGAGGAAAATCCGGCGTCGGACTTCGGCGGAGTAGTCTATGACCTCGCATTGAATTCCAAAGGCTTACTGCTCAGTTCCAATAAAACCTTTTGGAATAAGGTGAAAAATTCCTCCAACGCCGAAGTCGCCGAACTGGTGAAAGTCCGGCAAAACAGCCGTAAAAAACTTAATGAAGATTTGGCAATGAGCCCCGAAGAAAGGGAAGCGTTAATTTCGCAAATAAAATCAATTGAGGAATCTTTGGCCCGACTCATGGACAAGGATGACACGATGATGCGAAAATACAAATGGCAGGATGTTAAAGACAAATTGAAAAAGAACGATGTCGCCATCGAATTTTTAGAGCTTCAAGACATAGATTATTCCCGCAGCTACGGCGCAATAGTTGTTGCCACGGAACTTCCAAACCCCGTGTTTCTTAACATCGGAAATATTAACGAAATAGACAGCATTGTTCGAAATCAGAATGACGCCACTCTCCTCTGGCAAAAATTGATGCCTTATATGAAACCTGGCGGAAATGTCTATTTTTCAGCCGCGGGTAATCTTCATTGCCTGCCGATTGAGTCACTTTTTGATTCTTCGCCTTATAGAATGTACCGCTTGTCGTCGACTCGGCAGCTTCTGAACACTGACGAATGGAATGGAACTGACGTGGCTCTGTTTGGCGGCATTGATTATGGTTCTACAAACCCCAAGACTAATTCGGCGACTCGCGGCACAATCCATTCGTTGCAAGGACTTCCGGGAACTCTTACAGAGCTGCAAAATATCAGCACGTTGCTGGACCAAACCGGCCTCAATTATACGAGTTTTGTCGGCTCCGAAGGTAGTGAGCAGAATTTCCGTGAACTATCCGGAAAACCCGTAAAACTCCTCCATATCGGCACTCACGGCTATTATTTGCCCTCTTCCGACGGCAAGAAGTCAAGGATGCCCTACTCGCTTCAGCGCTTCTATAGTTCCGTTGGCGAGGCTCATGATCCATTGGTTGAAAATGGCCTCTTCTTTGCCGGTGCGAACCAGACTGCCGGCAAGAAAACCTCCAACGACGGCATTGTTACAGCCCTGGAGATCTCTGATCTTGATTTCTCCAACGTTGATCTCGTGGTCCTGTCTGCTTGCCAATCCGGTTTAGGAACGCTATCCGGCGATGGCGTTTTCGGCTTGCAAAGAGGATTAAAACTCTCCGGGGTAAACTCCATTCTCATGACGTTAGACAAGGTGAATGACCAGATAACGTGTGACTTCATCACAAAGTTTTACTCCGACCTCTTAGCTGGCAAAACCAAGGTCGACGCATTGGAGAATGCCAAGCAATATGTTCGCGAAAAATATCCTGACTCCTCCACATGGCATTCCTTCATCCTCCTTGATGCCTTAGACTAAAGCAAAATTAAAAGCAGGCCGCGCTCCAATATTTTGAGGGCGCGGCCTGCTTTTTAATGGGTTTTAGAGGTTGGGGGCGATGAGTTTGTAGCCTTTGCCGTGGATGTTGATGATTTCGATGGAGGGGTCGTCTTTGAGGTGCTTGCGCAGCTTGGTGATATAGACGTCCATTGAGCGGGCATTGAAGTAGTTATCGTCAATCCAGATGGTTTTCAGGGCGTAGTTGCGCTCCAAGATTTCATTGGCGTGGCTGCACAGCAGGCTTAGAAGCTCTGATTCCTTGGTGGTGAGCTTGGCAGTCTTGTCGCCGTTGACAAGGGTTTGCTTTTGGGTGTCGAAGGTGAACTTGCCGAGGCGATACATGGTGACGTCCTTGTCCTTCTTGCCATTGACGCGGCGCAGGATTGCCTCAATACGGAAGACGAGTTCCTCCATTGAGAACGGCTTGGTGATGTAATCATCGGCGCCAATCTTGAATCCGGAGAGAATATCTTCCTTCAGCGAGCGGGCTGAGAGGAAAATGATGGGGACCTCAGTGTTGATGCTGCGGATCTCCTGTGCAAGCTGGAATCCGTCTTTTTCAGGCATCATCACGTCGAAGACACAGAGGTCATATTTACCCTTGACGAAGGCTTTATAGCCTGCATCGCCATCAGGACAGAGGTCGGCGCTGAACCCCTTGGCCTGCAGGTATTCGCGGAGGAGCATGCCGAGATTCTCGTCGTCCTCACAGAGCAGAATTCTTGTTTTTTCTTCCATATACTTGTTTTTTGATTTAATTATTATCTTTTTGGGTGTTTTCAGTAATCACGGGGAGGAGAATGGTAAAGGTGGTGCCTTTGCCGAGTTCGGACTCCACGGAGATTTCGCCGCGGAAGTCGGTCACCATCTTCTTGACGTAGGCCAAGCCGAGGCCGAAGCCCTTGACGTCATGACGATTGCCGGTAGACACGCGGAAAAAGCGGTCAAAAATCTTCTTCTGGTCCTCGCGGCGAATGCCGATGCCGGTGTCCGAAACCTGAATCTTCAGCTTTCCGGGCTGAGGATTCGAAGTGGTCACCTTGAGGATAATCGGCGAGTCCTTGCGGCGATATTTCACTGCGTTGTCTAAAAGGTTGAAAATCACGTTGGTGAAGTGCATTTCATCGACGCTGATCATGGCGTTGCGGGCCGTGAGCTCCGTGGAAATCTTGCCGCCATACTTTTCAACCTTGAGCTTAAACGTGCGGTTGATCGATTCAATAACCTTATTGGCATCCACTTCGGTGATGTTTAAGGCCGACTGACGCTCGTTGTAGAGCGACATTTGAAGCACCGTCTCCACAAGGAAGCGCAGGCGCTTGGTGTCGTCGTTGATCACGTCGGTGACGTGTTTCATCATGATGTCTGACTTCCTGACCGTCGGATCGGCAAGCATCTGCCCGGCGAGGGAGATGGAGCTTATCGGCGTCTTCAGCTCGTGGGTCATGTTGTTGATGAAGTCGGTCTTCATCTCGTTGACTTTCTTCTGCTTAAAAGCCGTCATGATGGCATAGAGGAAAATCAGCAGCATTATCAGCGTGAACACCATTGACGGAATCATAAACTTGATTGAGTCAAAAATGTAGGTGCGCTTCGTCGGAAAATATACCGTCAGATAGTTCAGGCGATTGGCCTGATCGTTGGGAAACAGTGCCTGGAAGTATATTTCCGGGTTATTGACCAACTCTGACGAGGAAACGGACGGGAATCCCGCAGTTCTATATATTATTGCGTGATTGCGGTTAGTCACGGCAAATTCAAAGGGGATGCTCAGACCGTTATTGTCGAGCTCATAGCGCAGATAGCTGCGCACCAAAGTCGAGTCGGCGCGGTCAGTAATGGGGCGCGAGCTGCTTCGCGACAGGATATTGAGAATCACCTCGTCGAGCAGCCCTTTTTGATAGAGATATTGCCCGCTGAGTGAGGAGGTCGTGGCGTTATCGAGCGATGTCCCATTGCCCGGTGCTGACATGTTAAGCACCTGGTCCGGCGAGCCTTCCAAGGTGAATCGGCCACTGAGGCCGCTGGGAGTCGTGAACCGCATGGCCACGCCCTCGGAATTATCCCGCTTCTTATAGGGAGTGAAATTTTCAACCTGGGCAAGGTTTTCCTCCAAGAAATGGCGGGCTTCGTTTTGCTCTAACGCCCCGGTGACCTCATAGAGGGCGCGGCGCACGTTTTCTTCAAACTGGTCATTACGCATTCTCACCATGCTGTTCATGTACAGAA